>JBDTEK010000169.1:0-10930 GCA_039922575.1 Ginsengibacter sp. | reverse complement strand
TCAAAACGAAGTTTTTCCATTGCCAGGTAATTTGCAAGATGTTCCATATTTTCATTAAGTGTAGTAAATGCCTCTTTAGATTGATTAAGGGTTGTACGGATCATGTTGGCAAACTTGCTCAGGTACCTGGAAGCCTTTTGTTGTTCATTTTGCAGTATCATAGATTTGATACTATTGAGTGAGTTAAAAATAAAATGCGGATTCATTTGAGTTTGCAGGGCGGACAGTTGAGCTTCTGCTAGTTGCTGATTAATAATATTAATTTCCCTTTGCTTAATTTCTAAAGATTGCTCCGATTCTATTTGTTTTATCTTATTGATCATGAGAGTTGAGATAGTTGTCAATATTTTAATGTCTCTTTCCCTGAAATGATCTTCATTTGAATGTTCAGAATCAATAATTCCAATCAATTCACCGTTGTATATTATGGGTACACAAACCTCACTCAGCCTCATTACGTCATCCATTCTATATCGGGCATCTTTCCTGGTATCTTTAATTATTAAAGGTTCTTTCGTCTGCATAACATATCCTACAATACCTTCGCCGGGTAGCACATCAAAAAGCTTGTTGGATATTGACTTTGGATCACCTTTGGGCCCGAATGAGGCTTTTTGAATCATCCTTGTTTTATCCTCATTCCAGAGGTAAATCATGCAGTCTTCATAATTCAACCGCCCTATCAGATTTTTTGACACGTCCCATAATACATCATCAACATTTTTCTTGTTTGCCAATGAAGAAGAGAAATAGTTGCTTATCTGCTCCAGTTCAAACAGGTTTTTATATTCTTCCGCTATTAATTTATGCATTTGAGTTTTTTCTGCCTCCTTTTTTCGAATAAGGGTGGTGCTCCATTTCAATGTGCGATAAACAAAGAACAATAACAAGACAGCCAGTAAGATGATAAACCATGTTCGCTGCCATACAGGTATTAATACAATAACATCAAATTCTTTTATCTGTTCCAGCCACTGGTTCCCGGGTAAAAATAACTTCGCTTTTAAGTAATGGAGTCCGGATGACAGATTGAAAGTGCTACAGGTAATTTGAGAAAGTCCCTGTTCTTTAGTATATAGGCTAAAATTATTTTCATTGATGTCTTGTGATGCTAATCGTTGGTCACAAACCATTGTAATGGCTATTTCAATAAGCAAAAAAAGGAGTAAACTATGCCTGTTCATCCGATTCAGCATACCATAGATTTAGGAATTAAAGGTAACTCTTTGTAAAGATTATTTATGGCTCATTAGCTTTAACATCTAAATAACCGAAAAATATTTGCATATAAAAGGAGGGTCGTTAATTAGTATTCCAAATGTTCCGGATGAACTAAACAAATCAATTTACGTTAAACTGGAAATATGAAAATATTTGGCTTGCTTGACACAACTAACAATAAATAAGACGAACAAATGACTATTGAGAAATAAACGTTTTATAAAACAGAATTCTAAATAAAAGTCGCCATATAATAATAAAGTTCACAGGCTATAATTTTTTATAAAAGTTGAAACAGACTTTTTACGATATTAGCATATTTTTTTCTTTTCAGAATATCACCATGTAATAGTTTTTAGTCAAGTATTTGTTTCTTGATTTTTCGGGCTCACTTTCCAATCTTGCACCGATAATGGATTCATATTTTTTCTCGACCAGTGCTATGATATTGTCTTTTAATAATAAGCCCGAATCAGCAACAACAATCGGCTTTTCAAGATTAAATTTTGCCTCTATCTTTTCGATGAAAGGAATAAGCATTTACAAACAAGGAAGGAAGCAAGAACGAAACTGAAAAAATTATACCCGTCATTCTACGATTAACATAACACCAGTATAAGGAATCAATAACAATGGTAACATTTAGAATAGTTATTTGTAAATTGCTTTCAGAGAGCTATTAAATTTATCAATAATTAATGGTTACCACTTCAGAAATTCAGCCATCACCGGCTTTAGCAGCATTTATTCAACGCTATGCCTATCGTGAATTCGATACCAATGGTACAGATTATATAAAACCATGGCATGCTTCACATGAATCTAATATCATTTTTTTCTTTAAAGACGTTCCCGCTAAATTAACAAATACCGCAACGGGTGAAATTTTAAAGCGTGGGAAAAATTGTGATGTAATGGGCATCTCAACAAAATATAATGGTGATATGACCTTCAATGGTAAGTATTCATTCCTGCAAATTATTTTTCAACCACATGGTTTTTATACTTTGTTTAATGCTTCGCCTCTTGAAATAGCGGACAAAATTGTATGGAGTGGTGACCTTTTTAATTCAGATATAAAATTGTTGCACGAGCAATTGTCTGAAGCGGAAGGTGCATTAGCCATGGCTGAACTGGCCAATAACTGGCTGCTGCTATATTTAAACAAAAAGAGAAGCGTTGACTATAAAGACCGCATTACTATTGCGGCAAACCTGATCACAAAAAATGCGGGCCTGGTAAACATTGATACTCTTGCGCATTATACCTGCATGAGTATCCGAAATTTCGAACGCATTTTTATCAATGAAACAGGTATGTCCCCCAAACAGCTTTGTTGTATTTCACGCTTTAATAATGCCCTCGAAATTAAGTTGAAATATCCATCTATGAAATGGATTTCTGTTGCGCACCAGTCAGGGTATTTTGACCAAATGCATCTGATCAAAGACTTTAAAAGATTTTGCGGGGAAGCTCCTTCTTCGTTACTTGAACACGTACCTTTATTAGAAGAAAAATATATTAGTCGTATTAGCAACCGATAAAATTTGTCGCATTTTTACTATTTCCACTTTTCCCCTTATGCTACCTTTGGATCGAATATATATTGCTCCTGTGTTTTTAACGAAGGCTAAAACAGAGGGTGCTCCAAATTTTATTTCCACCTATGCAAAGCCATGAAAGGGTTTCGTGCATCTCCAAATAAAGCAGACTTTTTTCGCATGTAAAACAGGAAGAATCATTTATAGTTATAATCCTTAATCACAAAAATTTTAAAATTGCTAATGTAGTGACATAAGTAACAATGATTTTTTTTAGATATTAATTAAAAGCATTCGCCCATTTTCAAAAAAAATAATTATGAAATCTATTTTTACGTTTTTCCTGGCAGCTATCTGCCAGAGCCTTTCAGCCCAATGGAGCAATACTACCAACGAATTTTATGATAGTCTGCATACCCCAGTTTGCACCGCAACCGGCGAGCAGTTAAACTCAATCGTCGTAAAAAGCTTTCCCGACAGTGGCTATTTTGTTATCTGGGAAGATCACCGGATTTCTTTCTATGGCCCTACCCAAATATTTGCGCAGAAGTATGATAAAACAGGAAAGCAACTTTGGGCGAATGATGGAGTTCCCATTTCTGCCGGTACCAACAGCCAGCATTTTACTTATTCATCAAATAATGATTTACGCAATTACTCCGTAGCCGCAACAGATACCGCAGGCGGGGTTTATATAGGTTATGCAGATGATAGTGTTACCAATTATGTTTGGCAAAGGCTTATGGCCCAACATGTACGCAGTAATGGAACGGTGGTTTTCCCCGGAGCAGGTGCTATTTTATTTACATCCGATGCTGCTAACCTTACTTTGGCTCCCCAGCTAATAGCAGACGGAAACGGAGGGTTTTTTATAAGTCATCTTAGGGGAGCGAGTGGCAGCATGGATGTGTATGTGTACTGTTATAAAGATAATAACGGAACGATGGAATATTATGGGGGAGGGCAGATGGATATAAACGCTTACGAGAGCCAAATTGGAGCATGCCAAAATTATGTAATTGCTTACAGGGATGCCTATATATCTGATTATATGATTTATCCTGACTTGCAGGGAGGTTGTAACATCACCATGACCATGGCTCAGAATGCAGGCGGGAATGAGCGGACATACACAGGCTTCAACTGGCTTTGGAGGGTAAAAAAAGATTCAAGAGTAACGACGAATGTTGATCCAAATCAACCCACAATATTTTATAAAAAAGATAGTGTAATTACTTTCTACCAGGTCTTTTCTCATACTTATCAATATCAATGCGGAAATGAAATTGGTACGGCTTATATTTTGGATGGCAATGGCTATAGAAAAAGCAGTAATGAAGTTTATGGCGCTGAACGTACAAAAGCCACCGTATTACCCACCAACGGAAATGTTAATGTAGATATTATGGCTGTAAATGAAAGACGGTATCTCAACAGCACCCTCACAGATTGGTTTACACATGTATATTACAGAATACAGCAAAAGTTCGATAGTATTCCTTATGAATATACTTTAAATACACTGGGAAACCCCTATTATAGACCCGGGTTTGTGGATGCAGCTCCATTGGGACAAACTAAATTAGGTAGCTACAGCGGTAACAATAATGATACTCTTTTGTACGATGTCGGCGCAAGTTATTATTATGATTTTAATTTAACTTCTGGCGGGAATAAAATTTTTGCTACGGGAATTATGAACAATGGGTACAGAAATGTTTTACTGCAGCATTTGCAGGTACAAAATATCACTACTGATTCATTTGCGGTGCAATTAAATACCGGCAATAAAAACGGTATTACAATCGGTAAAGAAAATTCCAATATCTCCTATAACAATCCTCACATAGCTACAGATAATAACGGTAATGCACTTTTTTATATCCTGGAAACTGGTCGTTCTACTCGTGTAAGCCCTATTGGAAACGGGGCAGAACTATCCTGGGGTGCTATGGGGACACCTACCGGCTCCGGACATTTTAATGGTTACTATTATCCTGACCGTCCTGATATTCTACTCGATCCTCTAAATGGAACAGGATTACTGAGCTGGAATGACACAAGAACACCTCCATCAACAGGTAATAATATTTATATGCGGCATCTGGATAACCTAAACGTTGATAATTATCTCCCTCCGAACAAGTTGGTTAAACAACTTATTAATCCTTACGGCGCTACCACTGCAAATCCTGCAGTACTTTTAGGAAGCAGTAATAAGTTTTCCCCCATTGAAGCCTACAGCGGCTATTCAGGTTATGATGTTACCACGCCTGTTGTAGAAATATTGGATAACTATAACCTGGGAAACGTTACAGTTTCAGTCTTTGAAAATACAGGGACCATCCGCACATACAATGGTAACCCATATCTTGATCGTAACTACAATATAACTCCGGAAAACAATCCTAACGGAGCAGCCACCATTAATGTCCGCCTATTTTTTACGCAAGCAGAGTTTGATGCATTAAAAGCCGCCGCACCCTCCATTACATCGCCCGGTGATTTAGCTGTTATAAAACAGCCTGCTACCGGCAGCGCCCCCGCCTCTTATATCTTTGTTGCCGGTGAGCAAGCCGTTGTTCCCCAATCGTGGGCTGCCGTTCCCGGCGGGTATTATATCGAAATAGCGATCAATAGTTTCAGTAATTTCTTTATTCAAAAAGTAAACGGAGCTCTGCCATTACAATGGCTGGATGTGCAGGCGCAATGGACAAATAACCAGGCAAAAATAAGCTGGCAGGTTGCTCAGCAGGTTAATGTAAAAGATTATACCGTGCAGCAAAGTTTGGACGGAACCAATTTTGTCAATGTATGTAACGTAGCAGCAAACAATTCTACCAGCTATAGTTGTACAGTACCAGCCACTCCGAATGCTGCAAATTATTATCGTGTTCAGCAAACTGATATCGATGGCAGAGCCAGCCTCAGTAAAACAGTAACACTGAAAGCTTCCTCAAACCGTAGCATTACTATTTATCCAAATCCAGCAAAAGACCATTTGTACATCAGGAACGATTTGAATTATCGCAACTTGATGATGACTGATTTGGCAGGGAAAGTTATTTTGAAAAAATCTATTTCAACAGGTTTGAATAATATTCAAATTGATCAGATTCCTGCAGGTTCTTATTTTATAAGATTGTCTGACGGCGACAAAACTGAAACTTTAAAATTTGTAAAAGATTGAAAAGAAATAAAAAATTTTCCATTTTTTTTCCCGGAAACGTGGAACTTTTTAAGTCCTTAGCAAAATTATATTTTAATGGGAAAATAAATGATTTTGCCTTCGTTACTATGCCAAATCATTTACACTTATCTGGGAGCTCAATTATTGTGTCCTGAAAGTAACTGACACAAAATTCCGTCAGTTTAAAAAATAAGAGCTGATTCTTTGGGTAATGCTGAGCCTCTTTGTTTGTGCTTTAATGGAAGGGTTCGAAACCACTTCCATTAAACGATTGATTAGTATAAATCTTCGCCGGTTATTTGTGCATTTCAAATGTACTACTTTTCTTAAATCGTTTTTTAAAGTTATCCGGGATTTGATAATCCAGTGAGGAATGTAATCGCTGAAGACTTATTTGAAATTGTAACACTTCGGATGGGCCAAGGGAAGGCATGTCCGCCTCAACATATTTAAACACTTCTGATGATCCATAATTATTTCAAATAATTGCTTTCATTTCGTTATGCTTTTTCTTATTTCTTCGATGATTTTTTTTAGAAACTTTTATTGAATCGCTTTCAGTTTTTTTATTTGATCTGATGCATTGCTATTCTGCGGATTTAATTTTAGTGATAGCTCGTAATTTTTAATAGCAAGTGAACTTTCTCCGAGCTCTGAATAAATATCTCCGAGGCTGTCAAACGCATTTGCACTTCCGGGATATAAGTAAACATTTAATTTGAATATTTCGAGGGCATCTGCCATCCTGTTTTGATTGATGAGTTTATAACCCCAGGCATTTACTTCTTTCTCTGTTAATTCAAAACCGGCATCTGCTTTCATTGTTTTTTTTACTGCTTCAATGGCATTCTTATATCCTGATTTCTCTAATTCAGTCCTTATTGATTTAACTGCGGTTGACAGGCCGAAACCATTTGATTCCTTCATGTCTGGAATGTAGAACCCTGCAAGCTCATCAATAAATGCATCAGGTGTACCTCCGGATAAATTTGTCAAAACAATAATGGAAAGATTGTCATTGGGATAAACAAATACCGCAGAGCGCCCGCCACCAACAGGTGCTGCGGCAGGGTGTTCTTTTCTTGAAATAATTGGCCAGCCTGCAGCATATCCATTTAATAGATTTGAAAAGCCTCCTGTTTTTCCATTATTTAGTTTAGCCGGCGTCCAAAGAGCGGTCATACTTGTTTTGTCTTTTAAGAATTGATTGCTTTGCAAAGCAATAATCCAGTTGGCCATTTCGGTAGCGGTTGAACTCATTCCAGCTGCCGTTTGCAATGGATAATCAAAAGAAAAAAACATATTCTGGAGCTTGCCCTTTCTATATTGATACTGTGCGGCAGCATGCATTATCACATCTTTGGTAGCCCCAAAACCTGCCTTTATTGTATGTACCATACCTGCTTTTAGCAACTGTTCTTTTGTAATAAATTCAGTAAAAGGCATGCCGCTTAATGTATCAATGATCTTTCCCAGTAATAAATAATTCGTTTGATTATAACTAAACTTTTCCCCGGGTTTAAAATCCATTGGCATTGCCAGTACCTGTTTCCACGATGCTTCCAGGCCGGAAGGCGATATTAAAATAGCTTCTTCTTCATCTACTATATCCGGAATCCCGGAAGTATGAGACAGTAATTGTTGTATGGTAACCGGCTTCCAACTGTCCGGTAAATTATTAAGATAAGAAGATACCGGTGCGGATAAATTTAATTTCCCTTCTTCCACCAGTTGCATTATTGCAATTCCGGTAAATGCTTTTGTAATAGAATTAATAGTAAACAGCGTACGGCTATTTACAGGAACCGAATCTTGTATATTGGCCAAGCCATAATTTGCCACTTTAATAATTTTGCCATGTCGAACAATGGCCAATTGCAATCCCGGTATCTTTCTTTTTTGCATTTGAGTTTTAACGAAAACATCGATACTATCAGCTTGCGCATAAATAGAATTGGTAACGACAATAAGCAGTATTATCGTAAATCCTTTTTTAAAATATTCAGTCATGGTCTTTGGTTTTAATTGTTATTTATTTTTTGTCTCAGATTCGCCGGTGATATCGTGCTGAATGCGCAACATTTCGTTTAAGATTTTCATTTCTTTCTTAGCGGTGTTTCTGATTAACCACATAAAAATTGCAAAAGCAAGTAGGTAAGACAAATCAATCAAAATCAAAACCCCTAAATCTAAATACAAACTGAATTCTGGTGTCAGCATATAAAATGCTATGCTGTAGATCACAAGAATGATAATTGAAACTTTGCTACTTATTATTTTTCGAAATCGGAAATAAGTCAATGAAGCGTGGTTGGATTTTAAAGCAGTTTGGCTTAGATTAATGTTAGCCGACAGATAAATACTCACCAGTTCAATAATTATACGCAGGCCAAGACTGCCTAACATTAAAACTACAGCTATGTGGCTGAGGGTCTGTTTGAATGGAGCCACATATTTAAAAAATGCAGCAATGCCTGCCAGCGCAATTATCAAAATAAGAATTGTACGAACCTGCAACTGTATGTTGCTCTTCATTTTTTGTTTTGCCATTTTAATAATGTGGCCGGTATCCGCAATATTGCTATCATCATTATTCCTGGATGCCTGCCACAGGTTTTTCAGGTCAGATATTTGATCACTCATGTTCAAGTATTTTTTTAAGATTTTTCTTTATCCTGTGAATTTTAACCCGAAGATTTCCTTCATTGATTCCAATGATAGCAGCAATTTCATCATATTCCAGTTCGTCTAATATCATCATCATTATCAATCTATCTACTTCGGCAAGCTGTCCAATTGCTTTGTATAATGATTGATGCGTTCTGTCCGGGTGTTGATCCGGTGCATCAGCGATGTTATGCTGTCCTTCGTCAATCGAAACCTGATTTTTATCTTTTTTATCGCGGATATATTTCAGGCAAGTGTTAACCGTTATCCGATAAATCCAGGTCTTATAACTGGAAGCATTATTAAATTTATTCAGTGCTCTCCAGGTATTGATAAAAACTTCCTGCGACAGATCTTTTGCCTGATCATGATCTCCTTTCATAAAACCCAGGCTTATTTGATATACCATCTGCCGGTATTTACTGTGCAGGGTTTCAAACAGGGCTTTGTTATCTGACATATTGAGCCAGGTATTTATTCACTTGTGAATACAACCATTCCGGCTGATCAAACATAATAAAGTGCTTACTACCTTCGGCCATAAGAATTTCTTTATTCTTCAAATTAGCATATTGTTTTTGATAATTAGAGAATACAATTTCCTTGTTGGGAAAAGACGCACCTAATATCAATGTAGGTATATTAATACCGGAGAGTTTTTCTCTCAGATCCAGTTTTAGTAAATCGGTATAACCATAAACATATGTTTTACGGTCAGCAATAATAGACCAGTTAGCTATTACTTCCACCTTGGGTATTGAATTGGTCATATTTTGGGCCATTGCGGTTGCCATCTTTTTAAAATCCTCATCCGGCATGGCAAGCAATTTCTGGTTGTAAGGAGAATTATATTGCAGGAAGGTGGCGGGAACGCCAGGCATCATTATTTCACGCATGCAGGGAAGCGACTCTACCAAAATAAGCCCTACTACCTCTCCAGGAAATTCTGCGGCAAGGTCAATGGCTAAATTTCCTCCCATACTGTGCCCGATTAGGATCACATTTTTTAGCTTTTCGTTTTTGATATAGGCTGCCAATTGATTTTTGACAGCAGGATACCATGGTGTATCAATTGCTGCAAGCCCATTGAACCCGGCATAAGAAACAATATGGACTTCCCAGGGTGCATCCAGGTGTTTAACAGTTTCGTTCCAAACTGATCCCGGCGTAGTAAATCCCGGCAGAAAGATAATGGGATTTCCTTTTCCACTTTTAACAACTGATATAGCTGATTGGCAAAATGCAAACTGCGTTAAAAGTAATAGGATGATGACAAGACCTGATTTTTTCATGATTGATGTGTTTTAATTTAAGCTTTGAACCCAAAACCATGCAATTGTTACAGCCTTAGTAAAAAATATTTTAAGAGGCATGAAATGTTTTCTGTTTGCACACTTAAAATGGAAGATCATAATTATAATGGAAGGAGAGACCTCTACTTGATTATTTTATCTCCTTTTTTGGTACTCAGCCCTTGCGTAATCGTTATTTTAGGATTTTTTTCTGCGTCAAGGTTAAAATAAATCATTACATCCTCCTCTCTTTCAAAAAAGACATCGTCTTTCAAAGCGATTAGCTCAATCTTAGGTACGTTAGGTCTTTCTATAAATAATTTATTTCCTGCCAGCGTAACTCTTATATGGTAATCCGGATTGACTTCATATTCTCCCACATAGGAATTTAGAATGACATCTTTAACTTGTATTTCATCAAAATAATTATAGGGGTGATCATAAAGGATCGCAAATATGGAGAGACCAATACTTTCAATCTGGCGGTTATAAATATTATTCAATAAAATTACACAAGCATCGTCCTCCTGGATTCTACCAAAATAACTGGTAAATCCCTCAATATTGCCGCCATGTGAAACGATTTTTTTTCCATATACAGTATCAATCCAGCAGCCCAAACCGTATCCTTCCAGGAAAGGAGTTGTTGCTTTATCCAGGCTTGCCTTACTCATCACTTTATATGTCCATATTGCTTTATGCCATAAATATAAATCTTCAACAGTGCTATATAAAGATCCGGCAGAATAAGTAATTGTATGATTCCAGGGCAAAGAAGCTGCATGAACACTTTTGGTGAATTTAGTGTAACCTACTGCCTTATGCACATTGCTTAATCTTGAAAAATTGAAACCGGTATGCTTCATTTTCAAAGGCTTCAAAAAAAACTCGCTGACCACATCCTCATAGGTCTTGCCTGTAACTTTTTCAATGATTAATCCTAAAAGGATATAGCCGGAATTACAGTAAGCATATTCAGTACCAAGTGTAAAATTTAATGGCTTGTCAATAAAAAAAGA
>JBDTEK010000168.1:0-3956 GCA_039922575.1 Ginsengibacter sp. | reverse complement strand
AGAAATCTTAACCTTGATCTGCAGGAATTTGCGCATTTAAATCCGACAGTAGAAAATATTGTAATGGTTATTTATGATATTCTACGCGCCAAAATTGACAACAAATTCGAATTGCAGATTAGGTTATACGAAACACCAAGAAATTTTGCGGAATATCCCGCTTAACCAATAAAATTTATTTTATAAATTATTTATGGCTTACAGAAAAATAGAACAATACGACGAAGATGTCACCCAGGCATTAATAAAAAATTATCGTGACACGCTTGGGCGGATTGGCGAAAATCCGGAAAGGGAGGGATTAAAGAAAACGCCGGAACGCATTGCAAAAGCAGTGCAGTATTGCACGCAGGGATATGGATTAGATGCTCATGCTATTTTAAATTCAGCTAAATTTCATGAAGAGGTGAGTGAGATGATCATTGTAAAGAACATAGAATTATATAGCCTGTGCGAGCACCACATGTTGCCATTTTTTGGTAAAGCGCACATTGCCTATATTCCTAACGGATGGATCACCGGCTTAAGTAAGATAGCGAGGGTAGTAGATGTATTTGCGCGAAGATTACAGGTACAGGAGCGGTTAACTACAGAAATTTTAAATGCAATACAGGAATCACTAAATCCTTTAGGAGTGGCGGTAGTTATAGAAGCAGAGCATTTATGTATGATGATGCGTGGCGTACAGAAACAAAACTCTGTTACTACCACATCAGCATTTTATGGAGAATTTGAAAAACAGACCACAAGGAATGAATTCATCAATTTGATTCAGGCAGATTTAGTAAAAAGAAGGTAAAATAAAAACAATTATGGCGCACGCATTTGTATTCCCGGGACAGGGTTCACAATTTATTGGGATGGGAAAAAATTTATATGATGAGGATGAACAGGCGAAAATTCTTTTTGAACAGGCGAATGATATCCTGGGATTCAGAATTTCTGACATTATGTTTTTTGGATCGGCGAATGAACTAACGCAAACCAAGGTAACACAACCTGCTGTATTTTTACACTCCGTTGTCGCCTTTAAAACCCTTGCTGAGAGGAAACCAGATATGGTTGCCGGACATTCTCTTGGTGAATTTTCTGCATTGGTAGCCAATTCATGCCTGAGCTTTGAAGATGCGTTGCAATTGGTTTCTGTAAGGGCAGGCGCCATGCAAAAAGCGTGTGAACTATATCCTTCCACAATGGCAGCTATTCTTTCCTTGGACGACAAAAAAGTGGAAGAAATATGCGCTTCAATAACCAACGAAATAGTGGTAGCCGCAAATTATAATTGCCCGGGACAAATTGTAATTTCGGGGTCTAAAAAAGGAATAGAAGAGGCATGTATTCTATTGAAAGAAGCGGGAGCAAAACGTGCGCTTATACTTCCTGTTGGAGGTGCTTTTCATTCGCCATTAATGCAGCCGGCAGAAGAAGAATTATCTGTTGCTATTGAAAATACTAAATTTAATTTTCCGGTTTGCCCTGTTTACCAAAATGTAGTAGCCACAGCGGTTACTGATCCTTTTGAGATAAAAGCAAATCTTATTTCTCAATTAACCGGACCTGTAAGATGGGCACAAACTGTAAACCAGATGATATCAGATGGCGCTTCACATTTTACAGAGTGTGGACCAGGCAAAGTACTACAGGGATTAGTATTAAAAATTAATAGAGAAGTACAAGTAGATGGCATTGGGTAAATATAAGTTTGATGTTGCCAGTTGCAATTATTTTATTCGAAATTTGGGCAATTTTCTGTTTACGATTCACTATTTTTTATTTCTTTTTCTTACCTTATCTTCATCGGCAAAAAATGTCACTATGAAGATTTCTATTTTTCTCTCTCTGATGCTAATCTCCGTTTCTGCTTTTTCTCAAATAAAATATCCTGACACTAAAAAGGTTGCGCAGGAGGATGATTATTTTGGAACAATAGTAAAAGATCCGTATCGCTGGTTAGAGGATGACAATAGCGTTGAAACCAAAGCATGGGTAAAGGAAGAAAATGAAGTTACTCAACAATATCTTTCTAAAATTCCATTTCGTGGTAAAGTAAAAAACAGGCTGGAAGAAATGTGGAATTATCCAAAATACAGTTCTCCCTTTAAGAAAGGAGATTATTATTATTTTTATAAAAATGATGGCTTGCAAAACCAGGCAATATTATACCGCCAGAAAGGATTAAGCGGAAAGCCGGAGATTTTTATTGATCCGAATGTAATGAGCAAGGATGGTACAGCGGCTATTGGAACACCTTCTTTCAGTAGAAATAAAAAATATGCGGTTTATCTTGAATCACAGGCTGGAAGCGACTGGCAGGAAGCTCATGTAATGAATGTTAGCGATAAAAGCGCATTGAAAGATGAAGTAAAATTCATCAAATTCAGTGGTACTTCATGGAAAGGCGATGATGGATTTTATTACAGCCGTTATCCGGTTCCGGACGAGAAAAATAAATTAACCACACAGAATCAAAACCATAAAGTTTATTATCATAAACTTGGTACGCCGCAAGGTGAAGATGTACTAATTTATGAAGACAAAGATCATCCGTTAAGAATTGTAGGGGCCAGGCTTACAGAAGATGAACATTTTTTACTGTTGAATAAAAGTGAAGGAACCAGCGGAGATGAATTGTGGGTGAAAGACATGAAAAATACTTCTTCTAAAAATGATTTTATTTTATTGGTAAAAGGGTTTGATGCTGAAGCTAATTTTATAGATAATGATGGCGATCAATTATTAGTGCGTACTAATGAGGGTGCTCCCAATTATAAGGTAGTATTAATTGACCCAAAAAATCCTGAAAAATCCAACTGGAAAATTGTTATTCCTGAAAGAAAAGAATTGCTGCTGGGTGTGGGTACTGCAGGTGGCAAATTATTCCTTAGTTACTTGCAAGATGCGTCCAGCAGGATTTATCAAACTGATTATAAAGGCTATTTGGATCATGAAATAAAATTGGCTGGAATTGGGTCTGCAAATGGCTTTGACGGCAATAAAGATGATAAGGAAATATTCTATTCCTATTCTTCCTTCAATTATCCGCCGGCAATTTTCAGGTACAATATCGCTACCGGTAAAACAGTTCTTTTTCGCAAGAGCGAAGTAAAAATTAATTCGGAAAATTATCAAACGATACAATCATTTTTTACAAGTAAAGATGGAACAAAAGTCCCTATGTTTATCACTTTTAAAAAGGGATTAAAATTAAATGGTAATAATCCTGCATTATTATATGGTTATGGTGGTTTTAATATTCCGATGACACCGGCATTCTCCATTTCCAATGCATTTTTTATTGAGCAGGGCGGTATATATGTTGTAGTGAATCTGCGCGGCGGTAATGAATATGGCGAAGCATGGCACAAAGGTGGTATGTTGCAAAACAAACAAAATGTATTTGATGATTTTATTGGGGCAGCTGAATATTTGATTGGAGAAAAATATACGAATTCTGGCAAACTCGCGATACGTGGAGGTAGTAATGGTGGTTTGCTTGTTGGCGCTGCAATGACACAGCGGCCAGAACTTTTTAAAGTAGCCATTCCGCAGGTGGGTGTGATGGATATGTTGCGCTATCACAAATTCACGATTGGTTGGGCATGGGCTACAGAATATGGAAGAAGCGATAAAAAAGAAGATTTTAAAAATTTGTATCGATATTCTCCTTTGCACAATTTGAAGCCCGGCGTAAAATATCCTGCAACTTTAGTTACTACCGCCGATCATGATGACAGGGTAGTACCTGCTCATAGTTTTAAGTTTGCCGCTACTTTGCAGGCTGATAATGATGGCACCAACCCAACGCTGATCCGCATAGAAACAAAAGCAGGACATGGCGCAGGAAAACCAACCAGTAAGCAAATAGAAGAAGCCGCTGATATCTGGAGTTTCGTGATGTATAATCTGGGTATGGATTTTCAATAGGTGAATAATTTTATTTCTAAATAAATTTTCCT
>JBDTEK010000167.1:0-6128 GCA_039922575.1 Ginsengibacter sp. | reverse complement strand
TTTTTGACAGTGAATCATGGGCCAATCACGTGATGCTTGGAAGATGGGCCGATCTCATGCTGGTAGCGCCAGCTTCTTGTAATACTCTTGCAAAAATGGCCCATGGATTGTGCGATAATCTTCTTCTTGCTGTTTATTTGTCTTCTAATTGTCCGGTACTAATAGCGCCCGCTATGGACGAAGATATGTGGCATCATGCAGCTACTAAAAAAAATATAGAAATCCTAATTAGAAACGGAAATCAATTTTTGCCTGTTAAAAGTGGAGAACTTGCAAGCGGGCTTTTTGGAGAGGGGAGAATGGATGAACCGGAAGAGATTTTGGGGTACATGGTTGATTTTTTTAGCGTTGGCGGGAGCCTTAAAGGAAAAAGAGCACTGGTCACGGCGGGCCCCACTTATGAATCATTGGATCCTGTGAGGTACATCGGCAATCATTCAAGTGGTAAAATGGGTATTGCCATTGCAGAAGAATTATTTAAAAAAGGAGCTGAGGTTCATTTAGTATTGGGTCCCTCCTCTATTGATGTAAATAAAGGGATAAAAACAGAGAGGGTGGTTTCTGCGAATGATATGTACGAGGCATGTATGAGAGATTTTCAAACTTACCATATTATAGTAATGGCGGCAGCGGTGGCTGATTATACACCCCAACACAAAAGCGACCAAAAAATTAAAAAGGATGCGAACGAATTTTCCATTTCATTTATCAAAACTAAAGATATTCTCCGAACAGCAGGAAAACTCAAATCAAAGCAACAAACGCTGGTAGGTTTTGCTTTGGAAACCAATAATGAAAAAGAAAATGCACTGAATAAACTTTTAAATAAGAATGCAGATCTTATTGTACTCAATTCGATGAATGATGAGGGCGCTGCATTTGGATATGACACTAATAAGATTACTATTTTTGACAAAGATCAAAACGAATATCATTTTCCACTTAAAACAAAAAAAGACGTAGCTGCTGATATCGTAAATACTATTATCCAATATAGAAATGAATAAACTATTCTTATTTTTTTCAGCGTGTCTGCTTACTGGTTGGGTGAATGCCCAGGAGCTAAGAGGCAGAGTAAACGTGCTAAGTAACCGGGTAGGTAATAATGTGGATAAGAAAACATTTCAAACTCTACAAACAGCGCTCAACAATTTTGTAAACAACAGAAAATGGACTTCGGATAATTATGGCCCTGCAGAAAAAATTGATTGTAGTTTTCTCCTGAATCTTGAATCCACAGGTGATGCAAACGTCTATAAAGGGTCGCTAACCATTCAATCATCCAGGCCGGTTTTTAACTCTTCTTATACATCCCCTGTTATTAATTACCAGGATAATGATGT
This sequence comes from Ginsengibacter sp., assembly GCA_039922575.1. GTDB lineage: Bacteria > Bacteroidota > Bacteroidia > Chitinophagales > Chitinophagaceae > Ginsengibacter. The sequence continues at coordinate 4,785 of JBDTEK010000167.1, read as the reverse complement.
CATTTTTAAATATATAGAGTTTCAACAGTTGGAATTTAATGACACAAGAGTATCAGGAACCGACGCGCTTGTATCCAATCTTACTGCCGTTTTTGCTTATTGGATTGACATGATTCTTGGCTTTGATTACGATTCATTTTCACCAAAAGGTGGCAATATCTATTTCCAGAAAGCACAAAATATTGTAAACAATGCTCCGGAAGGTAGAAATATATCAGGCTGGAAGGCATTTGACGGTACAAGAAACAGGTATTGGCTTGCAGAAAATTTATTAAACAGCAAATACAATATTATTCACGATGTTATTTATAACTACTACCGGTTAGGCATGGATAAACTTTATGACCAGGAAGCAACCGCGAGAACTCAGATTTTAAATGTATTGAACATGTTAAATACTTTCAATACGGAAAACTCAAATACGATGATTCTCCAATTCTTTTTTCAATCAAAGACGCAGGAGCTAATCAGGATATTTTCAAAAGCATCAGCACCAGACAAAGCTAAGGCGTTGGATTTCTTAAAACGAATTGATGTTTCCTCGGCTACTAAATACCAGGAGCAACTGAAATAATGAAGAATGCTATTTATATAATATTTTTTTTCGCTCTTGTTTCGTGCAACCCGGATAGCGAGGCACCTTCAAATATTTTACAACCTCCGGCAATGTCAAATATTCTTTGGGATATTATGCGGTCTCAAACACTCGCTTACGAAACAGCAAGAAAAGATTCTACTGTGAGTGAAGCCATTGAAACAAAAGCCCTGTCTCAAAAGATATTTAATATTTATAAGATCGATTCTGCTTATTTCAATAAAAGTTATAACTGGTATGTTCAGCATCCGGCTATTTTAAAGGCTATCTTTGATTCGATGTACGTGCAAAAAGAAAGTGAAAACAATTTGAAATTGGATAGAAAAAACATGCTGGATACTTTGAGTAGCCCGGGATTTTTTAAAAAAAAATGGTATAATGAATAAAGTTTATAATAATGCTGATGAGGCACTTCACGATGTTGGTGATAAAAGTGTCATTATGTTGGGAGGTTTTGGCTTATGCGGTATTCCTGAAAATTGTATTGCCGCATTAGTAAAGAAACAGGTATTTGAGTTAACCTGTATTTCCAATAATGCAGGAGTAGATGACTTTGGCATTGGCCTGTTATTAAAGAAGAAACAATTAAAAAAGATGATCGCTTCTTATGTAGGAGAGAACAATGAATTTGAAAAGCAATTATTAAGTGGCGAACTGGAAGTAGAGCTGATCCCGCAGGGTACCCTCGCAACAAGGTGTATGGCTTCAGGATATGGTATGCCGGCAATTTACACTCCTGCAGGTGTCGGTACGGAAGTAGCTATCGGAAAAGAAACAAGAGTATTTAATGAAAAGGAGTATTTATTAGAATATGCATTTGATGCTGATTTTGCTTTTGTAAAAGCGTGGAAAGGTGATACCCATGGTAATTTAATATATAAAGAAACCGCAAGAAATTTTAATCCTATAATGGCGATGGCCGGCAAAATAACCATTGCTGAGGTAGAGCACCTGGTACAGCCGGGGGAATTAAATCCTAATGAAATACATACCCCAGGAATTTATGTGGACCGTATTTTTAAAGGTGCCATTTATGAAAAGAGAATTGAACAGAGAACTATCAGACATTAGCACCAACTATCATGTTAGACAAAAATCAAATTGCGCAACGTATTGCCCAGGAATTAAAAGACGGCTATTATGTAAACCTTGGGATAGGCATACCAACTCTTGTCGCGAATTATATTCCTACCGGAATTACGGTAACTCTTCAATCAGAAAACGGACTCCTGGGCATGGGACCTTTTCCTCTTGAAGGCGACGAAGATGCTGACCTTATTAATGCAGGCAAGCAGACGATTACTACTTTACCAGGCTCAGCTTTTTTTGACAGTGCCATGAGCTTTGGTATGATACGTGCCGGAAAAGTAGACCTGACTGTTTTAGGCGCTATGGAAGTAAGTGAAAATGGTGATATTGCCAGTTGGAAAATTCCAGGCAAAATGGTAAAAGGAATGGGCGGCGCTATGGACCTGGTTGCCAGCGCAAAAAACATTATTGTAGCGATGATGCATACTAACCCCAAAGGGGAATCTAAATTGTTACCTGATTGTAAACTTCCCTTAACCGGTATCCGATGTGTAAAAAAAATTATAACTAATCTTGCAGTTATTGAAGTGAGTGCGGGTGGCTTCCGTTTATTAGAAAGAGCTCCGGGAGTAACTGTGGATGAAATTAAAGACAAAACAGAGGGGCGTCTTATCGTAGAAGGCGAAATTCCTGAAATGGTATTTTAAACACTAATCAATAAGAGAATTTTTCATTGCAAAAAAAACAAGGCCCACTGAATTTTTTACACCAAACCGCTCCATCAATCTGTCTTTAATTGCTTCTACGGTACGCGCGCTGATCTCCATTTTTTGAGCAATTTCTTGCGCTGTGTATTCCATGCATACTAAAGAAAGCACTTCTTTTTCTCTTTCACTTATTACTATTTCGCTGTTTAAATTAGGGTTAAATTTTTTACCCGCGTAATTCTTTTTAATAAGAATACGGTTCACAAAATTATTTAAATAAAAACCTGTATTCATTACATCCATTATTGCCTGCTTAATTTCCGTCGGATCGGTACTTTTTAATAAATAACCATTAGCTCCGCTATCCATTAAATGACCTACAAAACGTTCGTCTTCAAACATGGTGAGTATCAATACCCTTATTTGTGGAAAATGTTTATTTAGGTATTTGGTAGTTTCTATACCATCCTTTACAGGCATTTTTAAATCCATTAAAACAATATCCGGCTGTTCTTTTTCAATACCCTTTATAAGCTCTTCACCATTCTCAGCTTCTAATATAAACCTGATATTATGATAGATTTTAAGAGATAGAATCACTCCTTTTCTGAATATTTTATGGTCATCGGCAATGGCCACATTGATGAATTCGGGGGTCATGTTAAACAGATTGAAGGTAAAAGGTAATAGAAAAATAAATAAAATACAATTTATTATTTAACCGGATCTCTTGGGATTTCAATGGTTATTTTATAATAAGTATGAGTAGTGTCTATTTCGAAATGTATTCTTCCCCCTAAAACTCTTACCCTGCTTTGGATATTTTTTAAACCTAGCCCTTTAGAATTGTGCTCCATTCTTTCGAAATCCTCCTGGAGAATGCCTTTGCCATCATGGTGTAAACGAAAATAAATATTGTCGTCCTGTGCATTTTGTGTGAGGTGAATAAATCCTGCTTTGCTATGTTTAATAATGTTAGTTACTAATTCCTGTACAATACGAAATACCAATAACTCCTGTTCATCATTCAGTCGTTCTCTGGTATCATGAAATCTTACGCTGGCGTTTACCATTCCCGAACCGTTTATTTTTTCAAACAGGTCTTTAAGAGCAGCCTCCAGTCCGAAATTTTTTAGCGTCGGTGGCATCAGGCTGTGAGAAATATTTCTGATTAACTGAATACTATCGTCAATGATCTGTTTTACACTTAAGATAGACTGAAGTTGCACAGCGGGCTCCTGGTGAATTAAGCTTTCATTTAGGTAAAGCCGTGCTGTTGCTAACAGTGGGCCTGCATCATCATGCAGATCAGCAGCTATGCGTTGCCTTTCTTCCTCCTGGAATCTTATGGACGCCTTCAATAATATTTGCTGGCGTTCTTCTTCCATTTTCTGTATTTGTTTATTAAACCTGATTACTCTTCGTTGGTGGAATACAACAACTAAAACCAGCGTTATCGCCATAACAAACATACCAAGGGTGCCTATTATTAATACACTTGAAATGCCCAATTCAGGCTTCGCTTGTAAAAAAAACATCACTGGGGGTTAGTTATTTTTTCCATGAAAAAGAGATCGTCATCTATTTTAGGTAATGTTTTGAATTTTTGATTAATAGATTCATTTAATCTCATGGTCATCGCTATGGATAATAAAATGTTTTTAAGAATATTAAAGGATATATTAATGATAAAATAAAGTCGCCGAAAATCGGAATTCTGCATCATTTTGTCGGTCATCAGGTACAGAAAAAAGGTACCGGAAAAATAGATAAGGAATGTAATTACTATCCAAAAATCGAAGGCAGAATAGATCAACAAGCTATTCGAACCTCTTATTTGAGAGACTAAATAATAGCCGCACATTAAAATAATGATAATAGATTCAATTCCTGATGTGAAAGAATCAAATCCATGTCCTTCATTTACGTAGAAAAGGTCAATAAAAGCAAATAAAATAAAACAAAACCATATATACAGAACTGCCCTTTTTATGGTTTTTTTAGTTAGCACCAGGTAAATAAAATAGCAAAAGAAAGAATATTCTATAATGGTAAAAGCATAAATAAAAAACCGAAAACTCATGCTGCGTATATATTGCAGGTAAAAAGTCATACCTTCATTAACCGCACAATACAATATATAAAAAAACATTACTCTTAGTGAATCCTGCTTACCGTTCCTTTTGAACAGTGTAAAAAAAACTAAAGGTAATAATGTTGAAAAAATTCCGAGGTATAGTAGAACGTTTAAAATAGAAACTATTATTTCTTTCAAATATAACTACATAGTTTTATCTTTAAGCTACTTGTTAAAAATTAGCTCTCCAATTATGGTTGTCCTTTTGATTTAATCAAAAGATCCCAATCGATAATAATTTTGTCTGCTACAATACCATCATATTTTACTATGTCGCCGGTTGTAGTTACTACAGAGTATTCAAGCAGATCTTGTCC
>JBDTEK010000166.1:0-5607 GCA_039922575.1 Ginsengibacter sp. | reverse complement strand
ATGCTTTGGGTATGGCGCGAATTAAATGCCCCTTCACTTCTTCTTCAAACCTGCGAAATAACTTTCAAGCGCAGAAACCATGCTTGGCGCTTTTGGCTGAGGGGCAATAATATCCGGACGTAAACCTGCACTGATAACCGCTTTTCGTGTATTATCACCAAACGCCCCTATCAGGGTTCCATCCTGAATAAATGAAGGACAATTTTCCTTGAAGCTTCTTACACCAAGCGGTGTAAAAAAACAAATGATTTCGTAATGATGTTTTTTAAGAATTTCTCTAACATCATTTGAAATCACTTCATAAAGAACCGGTATAGCATACACGCAATTATTTGAAATAAGCCAATTGGTAATTTCGCTATCAAAAGAATGTGAGCATGGATACAAAAATTTTTCCAGTTCTTTATATTTATTTATTTCAATAAAAAGACTTTTGTTGGTTCCATCATCACCATAAAAAACTTTGCGCTTTCTATACAATATAAATTTTTGCAGATAAAGTGCCACCGATTCGGTAATGCAAAAATATTTTGTATCCTGAGAAACTGTGATTTTCATTTCTTCACAAATACGAAAAAAATGCTCTATCGCATTCCTGCTGGTAAAAATGACTGCTGAAAAGGACGGTATATCAATTTTTTGTCTCCTAAAATCTTTAGAAGAAATAGGAGCCACTCTTATGAAAGACTCAAACTCAATGTTAATCTTATATTTCCGCGCCATCTCAAAATATGGGGACTTTTCATTATCCGGCCTTGCCTGAGTTATCAGGATATTTTGAATTTCCTTAATTGTTTTTGTATCAATCCTTGCAGTAGGTGTCATTGTAGAATTCATGCGGTACAAAGCAAAGTTACCATTTTTTATTAAGATCACAGACGGATCGGGTGCATTTTAAAATGTCGCTTCATATTAAAGGTTGTCAACCTTTGAAAAAATATTTTTAAATATAGGAATGAAGTTTTTATGACGGCAACCTTTGCGACATTTAGGGATTCACCCTACGTATCAAATACTTATCAAAACCTAAATCAAATAGTCCGCCGCTACTTTGTACAGTATTAATAAAGGAATTATTTCAGCGCCCAAAATATAAATGATGAAATGAAATTGATTTAAAGGCATCTTTTTATCTATTAAACCATAGCTTTTAATATACCGGGATAAAAAAAACAATGCCAGAAGTAAAACAGAAATTGTGGCAATAGAAGAGACCCAATGAGCCAGAGGAAAAGAAAGCAAAATAATAAAAGGAACTAATAAAATACCGGTTATTTTATTTACCAGAAAAATAACAAAAATATAATTATCGGTCGTCTGTTGAATATCTGAGACCCAACCAGTAAACTTTAGCAGGCAATATTTTATAAAATAAATAGCGGCCACACTCAAAATACAAAATGGAAGAAGTAACCTCGTGCTTATGGAACGTGGCGGATTAAAGTGAGTAAAAAGGAGCCAGATATATACTCCCGCTGTGATCGTAAAAAATATATTAAGGATAAAAGAAGGAAGTTTTGCCTGAAGTAGTTGATCGGTAAGTTGTGTTTGACGCAAAGAAGTATTAAAGAAAACCCTGAAAAGGTTACTAAAATAGCCGCTGAAAATAGTCTTAAAAATGCCAAGAATTAGCACAATAACACACAAAGAATAAAACAAAAATTCCTTTCCTGCTATTGTTCTTACTTCCTCAATATAATAGACAGGTTTATCCCTGGAATTTATAAAACGGTTATTGATCAATAATTTATCAATAATATTTCGTTGGAGCAAAGTGGGCAGCATAGAATCTTTTTTAAAAGAATTACGTTGCGCAATCAATTGTAAAGAATCACTTCGCAAAGAATCATGAAGATTCAAGTTCCCTGGTCTCAAACTGTCATTTTCATTTCTGAGCGTATCGTAAATACGTTTTATTTTTCGCGGAATTTTTACCGGCAGTGAATCTTTTATTTTGAATTTATGAACGCTGTCCGGAAAAGTAGTAGTTGCGCTTTTTTTGATTTTTATCAGTGTATCAGGTTTATGTAGATTGCTGTCTTTTTGCTGTGCCAATACCGGTGTGCACACGACAAACAATATCAAAACGATTAAGAAATATGGAATTTTACTTATTTTCATCAGGTCAAAAATAGTTGATATAACCAAAATGGATTTTAGAAGAATTACGAATATCAAATTTTACATCATTTCTTTTGCCTATTGCATAACTTAGATTAAGCAAGCCAAACTTAGTTTCAAGTTCAATCCCTATGCCCCCACTTATAAATGAGTTTGAAAACGCTACTGCGTTGAATTTTGTTTTAGTAAAACCAACGTCTGAAAAGCCAAAGAAATAAGAATTCATTCCCACCAAATATCTGTATTCGCCGGTGAACACAGCGTATTGATTTGCATAAATACTTTCTTCATCAAAACCGCGCAACAGTTGGTAACCTCCTATTCTGAACAATTCATTCTGAAAAGTCTGCGGGCTTTGAAGAACTCCCAAATTTGCCGCCGTTTTCAAAACATTATTTTTACCAAAAGGAAAATAATGAACTGCTGATGCAACTACTTTTACACGATAACTTTTTAATTTTATCGTATCATAAAGTGAGTTAAAATCAAATGAAGGATCAGATGGATCCTTAAGATTCAGAATATCATTATTTTTAGAAATCTTTCTTATCCCCGCCGTGGCGGTAATATCCAGTTCATTTCCTTTCCTGGGGTTTAATTTATAATTTGTATTTACAAACTGATAACCAATACCAATATTACCGGAACTTACATCAATATTTGAAGGTAATTTTTTTGAAAAAATAATCTGATTGGTATCTACCCCTCCTGAGAGCAAATAACTATTTTCATTTTCATAAAATATTTTCAACGCCTGGCCAGATGAAATTAAATATCGGATACCCAAAATGGAATTGAGTTGTAAATATGCCGAATCTCTTTTCAAAAGATCAAAAGAAAAATCAATTCCAAAATTTGAATTTAAAATATAAGGATGTGAATACCCCAAATTTAGCCGCGGAGATTGCGGCTGAAGCTGCTGCCAGTTCAATAAAATATTCTCACCTGTACCTAATGCATTTTTCAAGTCAAGGTGTACATCCGCCGTTATTTGGGTTTTTCCCGTAATGGTGTTTCCAGGTAAAAATCCGATCAGCACATTTATCTGGCTGCTTGCCTTTGGCTGTAAATATAAATTAAGGGTGGCTCCGGTTCCTAACATGGTAACATTCCAGGCATTTTGTTCCTGTAAAAAAGGAAGATCCTTTATCAATTTACTTACCTGTTTTAATTTTTGACCATTATAAATGCTTCCATTAGAAATATCAAGGTAATGTTGAAGAAACTGGTTTTTTATTTTTACTTTTCCATAAACCTTAATGCTGTCGATATGATATAATTCGCCCTTTTTTACATCAAGAATTCCTTCAATTTTATTATTGGTAATCTGAATATTCTTTAACGAAACCTCAGCAAACGGATACCCGGTGTTTTCATAATAATTTACTATTTGATGCTGGAAAAATTGTAATCTTGAAAAATCAATTTCTTTATTTTGAAATTGCTTTTCATTCCATCCAATATTATTCAAAACATTTTTGTCAATACTGTCTGTACTTAATTTAGCCCATTTATATTGCCCGCCCAAATAAAGAAACACCTTTGCCGAAGTAGAATCATACAACAAAGAATCAATTGAGGCCCCGGGGAATCCTTTGCTTAAAAGTACTTTTGGCAAATTATTCAAATAAACAGATGCATCCTGCCTGCTATCAAAAATATTTTTTAAAAGAATTCCGGCTGTTTTATAGGAAGTATCTTTGCCCGGAAGAATATAATCAACTGAATATTTTTTCTGGCAAAAAACATTGTAAGGAAGAGTAAAAATGATTAAAAAAATGAGCGCGATAATCTTGCTCATATAGTTTAAGCTAAATGGTTTCATGTTATTCATTCAAATCTAAAATGAAATTCTGAAACAGCGGCTTTTAATGATTTCCGTAAAATACTAATTTTTAAATATTTGGCAGGTATTTATATACATATTCCTTTTTGCAAACAGGCGTGCTTTTATTGCAATTTTCACTTTTCGACGTCTCTTCTATTGAAAGAAGAAATGGTAAAATCTTTAATAAAAGAAGTTGAATTAAGAAGCGCATCCAAAGAAGATGATGTCTCTATCATTTCAAAAGATGAAAAAATTGAAACTATTTATTTTGGTGGTGGCACTCCAAGCCTTCTTTCAGAAGTAGAAATTCAAGAGCTACTTTCCGCCATAAAATCTAATTATCGCGTAAATGAGGGCGCCGAAGTAACACTTGAAGCAAACCCCGATGACATTACTACCGAAAAACTGAAAGAATGGAAGCACGCTGGTATTAATCGTCTTAGTATCGGTATTCAGTCTTTTATTGAAAGAGATTTGAAATGGATGAATAGGGCGCATAATGCATCGCAGGCTCTGGATTGCATCTATCTTGCGCGTGAAGCAGGATTCAATAATTTTTCAATTGATCTTATTTTTGGAATACCTGGATTGAGCAATGAAGAATGGAAAGAAAATGTACAAAAAGTAATTGATCTAAATGTGCCACATATTGCCTGTTACGCCCTGACTGTCGAGCCCAAAACAGCTTTGCAAAAAATGATTCTACTAAAGAAGAAAGAAAACATTAATAGTGATGCTCAGGCGATTCAATACGCTGTTTTGATGCACATGATGCATGACGCCGGTTATGAACATTATGAAATTTCTAATTTTGCAAAACCGGGTTTCAGAAGCCGGCACAACAGCAGCTATTGGCAGGGGAAAAAATATATTGGCATCGGCCCTTCCGCGCATTCATATAATGGACAAATGAGAATGTGGAATAAAGCCAACAATCCTTTTTATATTCAATCGCTTCAACAAAATACGATTCCTTTTGAAGAAGAAACTTTAACAACTACACAACAACTTGAAGAATATATAATGACTTCCTTACGCACAATTGAAGGAATGGATTTACAATTCATTGAAGATCTTTTTTCCATAAAAGAAAGAGAAAGGATACAAAATATTTTAAAAACTCAAGTAGAAAAAGAACGGATTTTGGTTATTGGAAATAAAATTATTTTAACTGATGAAGGAAAATTATTTGCCGATGCCATTACCGTGAAATTGTTTCATTAAAGGCTTATCTTTTTGAGGAAGAATTAATGTAAAATGAAACGTTTTATATAGTCCGGATATAGCTACTTTATACCTTTTAAAAGAATTATTCCCGATTCCAAAAATAGAAAACATCGGCTACCGTTATAAATACTTGATTTTCTTGCCGCAAAATTTCTTTCATTTCTATTTAGGTTCAGATAGGTTTTTGAGAAACTTGAACTAACACATTTAGTGTCTTGACCCACTTTTCTTTGTGTGACTATTGTGTATTTTCTGAAGGTTCCAGCAATTCCATTTTTCAAGTCAGAGCTCTTGAGAATAACTCATATTCACTTCACCGCCTGCATACTTACCAATCTTCTGTAAAATCCATTGAGCGCCATCAAAGTCAAATGAGTACCGCGTTCCACAATTTTTCCTTTTTTCAAAACGATGATCTCATCTGCGTTGCG
>JBDTEK010000165.1:0-10857 GCA_039922575.1 Ginsengibacter sp. | reverse complement strand
CATTTAAATACCATGTGCTCATTTATTTTATTATGAACCTTTTTTTCTGGACGCTTTGGTATATAAGCCTTAGAACCAATTCAACACCTCCTTCAGAAAGAGATACTATTCCATGGCCTGTATGGCCAATGTTAGGATGGGGTATCGGCGTATTGTTTAATTATGTTGGGGTTTACAGATCGCGTAATTCCCTGGCGGAAAAAGAATATGAAAAATTAAAAAACAGAAATATTTAATCAAAATAAAAAAATCAAAATGAAAAAGACAATATTACTGGCTGCAATAATTTGCTGCGCCAGCTTCACTTATGCGCAAAGCGCTAAATACACAAGTGCCATGAAGGACAATATCAGCCAAATAGATTCTTTAATGGCGAAAGGTAATTATGCTGATTTGGCCAATAATTTCACAAGAATAGGCGATGCGGAAAAAACGCAGTGGCTTCCTTATTATTATGCGGCTTATTGTACTGCACTGCAGGCGCTTATGGAAAAAGACAATTCAAAAAAAGATGCTTTAGCAGATAAAGCTAATGAATTAAATAATAAAGCTGAAACTGTTTTTGGAAAAGAAAATTCTGAAACCGCTAATATTAAAAGTATGATTGCCACAGCGCACATGACGGTAGATCCGCAAAGCAGGTATATGACTTATGGAAAGGCAATAAGCGAAAATATTAAGAAGTCTGAAGCGCTTGATCCAACTAATCCGCGCCCGGTTTTAATGGAAGCACAAAATAAATTTTATACACCTGCCGCTTTCGGTGGGGGAAAAGATGCAGCAAAGCCACTCTTTGATAAGGCACAAGAATTAATGAACCATTTTAAACCGGAATCTGATCTTTCGCCAACCTGGGGAAAAATCACCCTTGATTATTTTTTATCCCAATACAAATAATTTTTTATGGAAAATGATGAAATAAGCATGAATGAAAGGGAAAGTATGGAATTGATCATCTCAATGATCAATAAAGCAAAAAATAATTTTAGTGAGCGGGGTATTCTATATCTCGCGTGGGGATGGGTTATTTTGTTTTGCTGTATCACGCAATTTGTTGGTGATCATTTCTTTCATTATGAAAATACACATTTGGTTTGGCTCTTAATATATGCAGTGATTATTTTTCAAATTATTTATTTAAGAGGCAAAAGGCATATTCAAAAAGCAAAAACTTATACAGGAGATATCAACGCTTTTGTGTGGATCACCTTTTTTATTTGTATGATGATCATTATTTTCATTTGTTTGAGGTATGAAAAATACGATTTAATATATCCGCTTTTGCTTGTATTATATGGGATGCCTACCTTTTTGTCGGGCTTTATTATCAAATTCCAGCCGTTGATAATTGGTGGCATTTGTTGTTGGATTCTCGCAATTATTTCTCCGTTTATAAATGTAGAATATCATGTTTTATTTATTGGAGCCGCTGTTATTGTGGCATGGATCATTCCCGGTTATCTATTAAAAGCAAAATTTAAAAAACAGAATTAATGGAAGAAGAAAAATCAATGTCGGAAAAAGAAAGTCTGGATCTTATTGCCAACATGATTGGCAAAGCAAAAAATCATTATTCTGAAAGCGGTACAAGTGCATTATTATGGGGAATTACCAATGTGGTTTGTTTTGTGCTCGCCTATTTGCTGGAGACAGTGCGCGGTTTTCATTTTCCGTTTAACCCTTTTTATTTAATGCTTGCCGCGGCCGTTTTGCAGGTTTATTTTTACCGAAGAGAAAGAAGAATAAATAAAACGGTTTCTTATAAAGATGAGGCGCACTATTTTATATGGCTAGCCTTTGGTATCAGTTTACTAATACTGACAATTGCCGGTGGTTTTGCAAATATTGGTTATATCGTTTTGCCATTGATTCTGTTGCTTTTTGCAATCCCTACTTTTATTTCCGGATGTATCAAAAAGTTTAAACCATTAATTATCGGAGGAATTATTTGTTGGATATTATCAGTTATTTGTTTTTTCTACAAAGAAAATGAGGTTTATTTATTGGTTGCTCTTGGTGCTTTTTTCGCGTGGGTAATTCCGGGATTTATTTTAAGAAAAGATTTTTTAAAAAAAATAGCAAACAGTAATAATGGACTTTAAAGAACTCGATCCCATATTACATTCTCAGTTGCGGTTGGCTGTGATGTCACTTTTAATAAGCGTAAAGGAAGCGGAGTTTACTTTCTTGAAAGAAAAAACCAATGCTACCTCCGGAAATTTAAGTGTGCAGATAAGTAAGTTGAAAGAAGCAGGGTATATAGAAATAATAAAAAAATTCCACAATAATTATCCTCAAACCATTTGTAAAATTACTCCTGCCGGAATTGTCGCTTTTGAAAAATATGTGGAGGCATTGCAGAGTTATATGAAGCTTTAGGTTTCTGGTCTGATTCAGTACTTCTTTTTAAGAAAATTTCCGGTTTATTAATGATTGATAATTGTACAAAAAAAATAGCCACCCTTTCAGGCAGCTATTCGGTTTTGGTTCTTATAGATTATTATTTTGTTACCTTTTGAGTAAATCTTTCTGTTGGTGAAATAAGTTGAATGAAATAATTTCCTGAAGGCAAATTAGATAACTCATCAATTTTAATGTAATTAGCTCCTTTATTTACCAGCATTGTTTTTGAAAGTACTTCTTTACCCTGTACGTTAATTACTCTTGCAGTTACTGTTTCGCTTTTGCCCCATTGCATATTTATGTTTAAATAACTTGTAAATGGATTGGGCGATACGCTTATCACCTGGTTTTCTTTCATTAATTTAACAGCAATCACTTTTGACAAATTTGCTTTTCCATCAAGGTCTATTTGTTTTAGCCTGTAATAAACAGCTCCTGCTGATGTAGAATTATCATCAGTTACTGAATAGGAATGATACAGCGCTGTAGTGCCATTTCCTGAAACAGACGGGCCTTCTGAGAAAGAGTTTCCATCGTAGCTTTTTTCAACAATAAATTTGCTGCAGTTGATCTCCATTGAAGTACTCCAATCAAGTTGTACTCTATTTCCCTGCAATAGGATTGCTGTAAATTTATCCAGTGTAACCGGCATCGGGCCCGCTTCGGGATTAATGATGGCAGTAGCATCATTTACAAAAGAAACGCTGGCATCAGATTTTGAACTTACTCTTGCGATGTTCATTATGGAAGGCACGCGCTGGCCTGCAGGAGGAGTATTCACCTTAACCTTGAAGCGTACTTCATAAGTTTCATTTTCCGCTAAAGTGCCACCGGTGGTTGCATCTGCCCCTGTTCCTATTCTGAACCTAATTGTTTTTACCAAGCCATTTGAAATGTATTCCGCAATATCATCGCCTGAGGCATCAGTTTTAATTCCGGCAATAATGCCTGGAGCGCTTATCACTTCTAAAGAATTAGGAAGATAAGTAACTGTGTTCGGCAAAGTATCAATTAATGTGATGAAGTTTGCATTACCTATTCCAGTATTAGCACCTTTTAGGGTATAAGTTAATATTTCTCCCGGTTCTGCGAGATGATTGTTATTTGCATCAGAAACCGTTTTTTCGAGAGTAATTGTTGGGTCTTTCATCTTTATAGAAAATGTAAATAAACCCGGATAATATTGGTCGGCTTCAGTTCCAAATTGAAGTGCTACCGTATTTGCATTTGGTAAAATACCATAGCCGGAGCCAACATCGAACATGTCTATATCAATTCCCATTTGATTGGTATAGTTCGGATTTTTTGTAGTAACATGAACTCCGTTGTTGCTGATGGTACCATTCCATGGATTATTGGATTTATTAACTGTATTTGAAAATAAACTTCCATTTATCTTCAGGAAATCCCCTGTGATATTTGCATCGCCTTCCCAGGCCATCACACCCATTTGTGCATCTGCGGCGGCCATTGCGCCAGATGGCACATCAAGCCCTGTAAGTGAAACGCTGGTAGTGGTAGCGCTTCCTCCATTATATACTTTTTGAAATCCATCATAAATGCGCACACTGTTATAGTTGAGTGTAACATTTTCATACACCACTACAATGCACCAGCCTCCATGATTTCCTCCACCTGAAATACTTCCTACGGTTAATGGAACGTTACCAACTGTATAGGTGCCCCCGCCATTTTGTGTTATAAAACCAGTGATATCTGCATAGGCCTGGTATTGGGTTGAGGATGCATCAATGTTCGATTTATCCATTCCCAATGCAGTTACATCTGAATAAACGTTCGTAGTACCCTTTCTGATCTTTATTGTTTTATTGACATCTTTAGTCAGATCAAAATTGGTATTGGTAACTCGGCCACCCCAATATAATCTTGCCAGTTTGATAGTATTGGTTCCTGAAGGCAAAATTAAATCTGCAGAAGAAGAGTTTCTGGTAACGGCCCCATTTCCAGTGGATCCATCTACATCTACGTACTGCATATTTTCGTTGTCATTACCATAGGTGCTGTTTCCATTGGCACTATTATCGTTCATTTTTATGTCATTTACTGTTCCGTTCGTCGTTAAAATATGCATTAGTGTGTTTCCGAACATAGTACTGTTCCCTTTTAAATTTTCCGAATAAATAAGACTGTAATTCCTTTGCTGGGATTTTCCTGTCAGAGAAATTAGTAAAAGTAGAAACGAGAGAAAAGTTGCGAGGCTTAATTTCTTTCTTAAAGAAGCTTTTGAAGTAAAGGTTTGCATGTTTAATTAATTTTTTGTGGTTAAATAATGATAATACAATAGTTTATCACATATTTTGGACGTGAGTGTAAAAGCGTGGCTTATTCCCGGAAGGATGGATACTACTAAGAAAATTAAAATCTAAAATGGGTTTTAGGTATCAATTGCATTAATTATTCCGGGTCTTCAAATGTTTGTTTTTTTAAGAATCAACCATTTTAATTTGTGCGATTGCTGTCTAAAATCCGTAATTAGAAATATTTTTTCTAAAAAATTAATCGTTAAAAAATAAAATTGAAAGGAGATTTGGAATGGTATAATCAACCATTATAAATGCAGTTATACTATAAGCATTTGCTTTTCTAAAAGATAGGCTGGAAAAAAATTTAATGGAATTTGGTAATGTTCTTGCGACAGGTATTGGAGCGGCAAAAATAGAAATCATTTTGGATAAACCAAATGTTTTTTGAATAATATTTTTAATTGGCCAGTTAACCGGTTAATTAATTGGCGATTAAATCATCTTATGTTTTTAAATTAAATAATTGTTGCGATGCTTTTTTTGCCGGAAACCATGAAGCGCCAAAAGCGATTATCAAAGAGGTAATTACCACCAAAATGAAATCGGTCACAACTAATTTTACAGGAAAATAATCGATCAAAAATGAATTGCCGGTTAGTTTGATGAAATGAAATTTTAATTGCAGAAATGAAATGATCAATGCTAAAACGATTCCGGTTCCTGCACCGGCAACGGCTAATAACAATCCTTCACTTAAAAATATCTTTTTAATCAAAGACTTATCCGCGCCTAATGCCTGGAGCACACTAATATCTTTTCGTTTTTCCAATACCAGCATAGTTAAAGCACCTATCATATTAAATGCAGCGATGATTAAAATCAATGTAAGCACTGCATAAATAAACCATTTTTCCAAACGCATAGAGTTATAAAGGCTGGTATTCTGTTGATATTTAGTAAGTACTTTGTATTGAGTTCCTAATTTATTTTGAAGTTTTTTTGTAAACAATTCAGCATTTTTTGCATCAAATAATGAGATTTCCAGCGCACTGAATTCCTGCGGCTGGTAATTCATTTGTTGTTTCATAAAAGCGAGATTGGTAATTACATATTTATTATCAAAATCCTGTTGAATAGCGAAGCTTCCGGAAGTCATTGCATTCCCTTCGCTTAGTGCAGATAAAGGATTTGCGTTTTCACGGTTTGTTTTTTTAGGAAGAAAAATAGTAATAGGCGAAAGGTTTCTATCTGCCTGCACACCAATGGCGCTTTCAATACCGGAACCTAAAACTAATTTTGGATCGTCAAGCGTTCCAATATCAAAATCGCCATGATACATTTTTTGAGGAACACCCGAAACTTTTCGAAAATTACTGTCAACGCCTTTTAATAAAACTACTGTTTGTTGCTCGCCATTTTGCAATAAAGCTTTTTCTTCAAGGTCCAGAGAGAATCCTTTTACTTCCGGCATTTGATGAATTTCATTTAATTGCATCTGCGTAAGCATAATAGTTTTCCCTTTGGATGGAACCACTTTTACATCAGAATAAAAATTGGAATAAAGCGATTGTACCAGTCCTTCAAAGCCATTGAAAACACTTAATACCAATACCTGGCACATAGTAGAAAAAGCGATTACCCCAGCCGTAACCCATGAAATAATGTTAATGGCATTCGTGCTTTTTTTTGCTTTAAAATATCTCCAGGCAAATTTTATGTACAATGATTTAAATGATTAATTGGTTGTTTTATGGTATTTTCTTGTTCTTTATGTATTATTAACGCGCCGGTTATACCCCAATATCGTGATCTTCATCTATATTGTTTTGTTCTTTATGTATTATTAACCCGGCAACTTATATCTATCAGGTTGAACAATCCTGGATCGAAAAGTTATCTTATTTTTCTTCTTCCGTATCGGTTCCAGGATTGTCTTTCTTAATATCATCCAGTAATTTTTCAATTTTAAAAACGTAATCTAAAGTGTCATCCATGTAAAAGGTAAGTTGGGGAATGCTTCGTAACTGATGTCTCATTCTCCTTCCTAACTCTCCTCGTATCTCACTATTGCGGTCTTTAAATTTTTCCAAAACAGCTTCAGCGTCTTTTACCTGAAAAAAACTTAAGTAAACCCTCGCTTCAAAAAGATCAGGAGTAATTTTTACCAACGATATTGAAACCATTCCCCCATCCACCATATTAAGTCCCATTTTCAAAAAAATATCATTAAGTTCTTTTGATATTTCAATTGCTACCTGCTTTTGTCTTTTTCCTTCTATCATTGTTTATAATTAAGGTTCTTTGTAAAATTAGTTACTTTGCCGCTATTTCAATTTAATAAAGAATTCAATTTTCTAAATGAGGAGTTTACGAACTATTTTCCGATATGTGGCAAAATATCCAAAACTGATATATGCTTATTTTGGATTTAATATTCTCTCCAATTTATTTTCAGTGGTTTCGCTGGGGCTTTTGAGTCCTTTTTTATTGCTCATTTTCAAGAAGCAAAATACACTTGGCGCTGTTGCAGAAAGTAATAGTTTTTTTTCCAGGATCAATCCTGTTAACCAGTTTAAAATATGGTTATATCATGTAGTGCAATCTCCGGGCGGTGAAATAAAAGCCCTGGGCATGATTTGCGTTTTGATATTATGTTTTATCATCTTAAAAAATATTTTTTTATACCTGTCTATTTATGTGCTTACGCCTATGCGTAACCTGATAGTGAACGATATGCGTACCAACATGTATAAAAAAATACTGGTATTGCCGGTTGGCTATTTTAATGATCAGAAAAAAGGCGACATCATGAGCAGGCTTACCAATGATCTTAGCGATGTAGAAAGTTCTTCTATCAACTTATTGGAATCTCTTTTCAGAGAACCCGTAACGATCATATTGTTTTTCGCATATCTCGTTGTTTTAAGCCCACAATTAACGTTGTTTTTGATATTATTTTTGCCTGTTGCCGGTTTAATAATCGGGCGCATCGGCCGTTCCCTAAAAATGCAAAGCAAACAGGTGCAGGAAAAATTAGGCACCATTCTATCTACCATAGAAGAAACGCTTAGTGGCATAAGGGTAATAAAAGCATTTAATGCTGAAAAAAGACAACTGAAAAAATTTGACGACCAGAACGACGAATTGCTTATTATAAAAAATAAAGCGCTTAGAAGACGCGACCTCGCTTCTCCGGTGAGTGAAGTATTGGGTATTACAGCAGTTGTGTGTGTACTTTGGTATGGTGGCAGATTGGTTTTAAATAATACTTTTCTTGATCCGGGTGATTTCCTGGCGTATATTTTAATTTTTTCGCAGGTTATCCAGCCTTTGAAAACCTTATCTGCCGCATCTTACAATATACGTAAAGGAGCTGCAAGCGTGGAGCGCATTGAGCATTTAATAAATGAAGAGGTTTCTATTAAAGAAATTGCTAACCCGGTAATTCTGGAATCATTTAAAGATTGCATAGAACTTAAAAATGTCTCTTTTTCTTATGAGGATAAAATAATTCTTGATGATATTAATTTGAAAATTGAAAAGGGAAAGACAATTGCGTTAGTTGGCTCTTCCGGTGCCGGCAAAAGCACTCTTGTGGATTTGATACCGAGATTTCATGATACAGTAGGAGGAGAAGTACTCATTGATGGAATCGATATCAAAAACTATTCACTTGAATCTTTACGAAATCAAATGGGTATTGTAACGCAGGAGCCTATTTTGTTTAATGATACGATCGCTAATAATATTGCGCTCGGGATGGAGAATGCGACAGAAAACGAAATTACCAATGCTGCAAAAATTGCTAATGCATACAATTTTATTTTGCAAAAAGAATATGGATTCAATACCAGTATAGGTGAGCGTGGCAATAAACTAAGTGGTGGCGAAAAACAAAGAGTAACTATTGCCCGTGCGGTTTTAAAAAATCCTCCTATTTTAATTTTGGATGAAGCAACCTCGTCATTAGATACAGAAAGTGAAAAACAGGTACAGGATGCTATCAATAAGTTAATGAACAACAGAACAAGCATTGTAATCGCTCACAGGTTAAGCACTATTCGCAACGCAGATGAGATCATCGTTTTGCAAAAAGGAAAAATTGTGGAACGCGGTACTCACATGACTTTGATGGCGCTCAATGGATTTTACAGAAGATTGGTAAGTATGCAGGCGGTGAAGTGAATATGAAATATTTTTAAAAGCTTTGACTTGAAAAATAGAATTGTTAATTCCCCGAAAGAATACACAATAGTGGCACAAAGAAAAGTGGGGCAAGACACTAAATATATTAAGTCAAGTTTCCCAAAAACCTAATTGTATCTAAATAGAAATGAAAGCAATTTTGCGGCAAGAAAATCGGGTATTTATAAAGGTAAGCCGATGTTTTCTATTTTTGGAATCTGGAATTATTCTTTTAAAAGGTATAAAGTAGCTATATCCGGGCTATATAAAACGTTTCATTTTACATTAATTCTTCCTCAAAAAGATAAGCCTCTATTGAAACAATTTCACAGTAATAGCGTCGGCAAATAGTTTTCCTTCATCAGTTAAAATAATTTTATTTCCAATTACCAAAATCCGTTCTTTTCCTACTTGAGTTTTTAAAATATTTTGTATCCTTTTTCTTTCTTTTATAGAAAAATGATCTTCAATAAATTGTAAATCCATTCCTTCAATAGTGCGTAAGGAAGTCATGATATATTCTTCAAGTTGTTGTGCAGTTGTTAAAATTTCTTCTTCAAAAGGAATCGTATTTTGTTGAAGCGATTGAATGTAAAGTGGATTGTTGGCTTTATTCCACATTCTCATTTGCCCATTATATGAATGCGCGGAAGGGCCGATGCCAATATATTTTTTTCCCTGCCAATAGCTACTGTTGTGCCGGCTTCTGAAACCCGGTTTTGCAAAATTAGAAATTTCATAATGTTCATAACCGGCGCCATGCATCATTTGCATCAAAACAGCGTATTGGATAGCCTGGTCATCATTATCGATATTTTCTTTCTTCTTTAATAGAATCATTTTTTGCAGAGCTGTTTTGGGCTCGACAGTCAGGGCGTAACAGGCAATGTGCGGCACATTTAAATCAATTACTTTTTGTACATTTTCTTTCCATTCTTCATTGCTCAATCCAGGTATTCCAAAAATAAGATCAATTGAAAAATTATTGAATCCTGCTTCGCGCGCGAGATGGATACAATCCAAAGCCTGCGATGCATTATGCGCCCTATTCATCCATTTCAAATCTCTTTCAATAAAAGACTGAATACCGATACTAAGGCGATTAATACCGGCGTGTTTCCATTCTTTCAGTTTTTCGGTGGTAATGTCATCAGGGTTTGCTTCAAGGGTTACTTCGGCACCCTCATTTACGCAATAATTACATTTTATGGCGGAAAGTAACTCTTGGATTTCTACTTCTGAAAGAAGGCTTGGAGTGCCACCACCAAAATAAATAGTTTCTATTTTTTCATCTTTTGAAATGATAGAGACATCAATTTCTTTGGATGCACTTCTTAATTCAACTTCTTTTATTAAAGATTTTACCATTTCTTCTTTCAATAGAAGAGATGTCGAAAAGTAAAAATTGCAATAAAAGCATGCCTGTTTGCAGAAAGGAATATGTATATAAATGCCTGCCAAATATTTAAAAATTAATATTTTACGGAAATCATTAAAAGCCGCTGTTTCAGAATTTCATTTTAGATTTGAATGAATAACATGAAACCATTTAGCTTAAACTATATGAGCAAGATTATAGCGCTCATTTTTTTAATCATTTTTATCCTTCCTTACAATGTTTTTTGCCAAAAAAAATATTCAGTTGATTATATTTTGCCAGGCAAAGATACTTCCTATAAAACAGCGGGAATTCTTTTGAAAAATATTTTTGATAACAGGCAGGATGCATCTGTTTATTTGAATAATTTGCCAAAAGTACTTTTAAGCAAAGGATTCCCCGGGGCCTCAATTGATTCTTTGTTGTATGATTCTACTTCGGCAAAGGTGTTTCTTTATTTAGGCGGCCAATATAAATGGGCTAAATTAAGTACAGATAGTGTTGACAAAAATGTTTTGAATAATATTGGATGGAATGAAAAGCAATTTCAAAATAAAGAAATTGATTTTTCAAGATTACAATTTTTCCAGCATCAAATAGTAAATTATTATGAAAACACCGGGTATC
>JBDTEK010000164.1:0-13402 GCA_039922575.1 Ginsengibacter sp. | reverse complement strand
AAATTACGAAAGTAAATGTCAATATTTTAATCTTGAAGTGCTAATTTCCGCAAAGGACAAAGCAGTGAATAATTTTATCCGGTCTGGGTGCATTCTTCGGCGACCTGAACGATTGTTCCCTATTCTGGATCAGACCAGTGAAGCGTTCCGACCCGTCCTTAGAAAACTCAACCCGTTTTCAATTTTCTTAAAAATATCAATCTTGAGTGTACCTATTTTGGGGCAAGTGATTGAGAAGAAACTACACTAATCTTTTCATAAACACCAATAGAAGTTTTTGGCAAATAACCATCTTTTATATTTTTGGCTAAGTGTATTTCTGCTACCATTTACTATAATTCTCATTTTCTTTTAAAGATGCTCCTAAATTAACAGAATGCAATTCATTTAATTCATCTTCAATAAAAAATTCTATTTGTTCCTCTTTAGAATTCGCAATGGGTAAAATATTTTTTTTGCAAAGTCCTACATGGAAGAAATGTAAATCAAAAAGAATAAACAAGGAATGGTGTAAAAGAATAGCCTGGAAAATTGGATGGAACAGAACAAACGAAAAAATAATCAGAATTATCCTTTCTCATTTAAACGAAGTGTAATGAGCCAATTCATGCTATAAAAAAACGATAATTTATATTCATCTCAATGAAAACAAATAAGAACCAAAATAAAATTTCCCAAAATAAACTGAAGAAAAAAATTTTATTCAGCAAAAATAAAAAGAAGTGTATTTTTAAACGGTCTGGCAAATTAATTTTCAAAAAAATACTTCTCAAAAAAATGGATTATGAAAAAATTTCTTCCTCTTCTTCTCACATTTGTATTTATATCCCTCTATTCAGTGGCACAAACAAATAGGATACTGATAGTACCTCAGCCGGTATCAATGGAAATCCATTCCGGCAATTTTAAGTTTACCCCTCATACGGTTATCATTGCTGGCATTAAAGAGAAACATGAAGCTCAGATGCTTAATCTCTTTTTAAAAAGATTATATGGTTTTTCTCTTCCTGTAAAAGCAAAATCAACTGCGAAAGAGCCTAACACTATCCTACTTTCATTATTAAAATCAGACACAGCAAAAGCCGCTTATAACCTGGAAGTAACTTCCAATAAAATAACTATTTCGAGTGCAGGCAATGAAGGCATTTTTTACGGCATTCAAACTTTACTTCAACTGCTGCCGCCAATCAGTCTAAATGCTAACTCACAGGCATCCATAAACGCAAATCATACATTTCTTATTCCTCAGCTATCTATTAATGATTATCCTCGTTTTGGATACCGTGGAATGCACCTTGATGTAGGAAGGCATTTTTTTGATGTCAATTTTATTAAAAAATATCTTGACTACATGGCATACATGAAATTTAACAACTTTCACTTTCACCTTACTGAAGACCAGGGTTGGAGAATTGAAATAAAGAGATATCCAAGACTTACTTCTGTAGGTGGATTTAGAAATGGAACGATCATCGGACGTTATCCGGGTGTGGGGAATGACAGCATACGATATGGTGGTTTTTATACCCAGGCTCAAATAAAAGAAATCGTAAAATATGCCGCCGATCGCTTCATAAATGTAATACCAGAAATAGAAATGCCGGGCCATGCTTCTGCAGCAATAGCCGCCTATCCCGAATTAAGCTGTTTCCCCGATGAGGCTACATTTATAGCGCCCACCACACCCTGGGCCGGAAGCCGCGATGGCAAACAGGTACAGCAAACATGGGGCGTTTTTGATGATGTTTTTTGTCCTTCGGAATATACTTTTAAATTTCTTGAAAATGTGTTGGATGAGGTAATGCAATTATTTCCTTCAAAATATATACACATCGGCGGAGATGAATCTCCCAAAACAGAATGGATAAGATCCGCTTTTTGTCAGCAGCTTATTAAAGACAAAGGGCTCACAGACGAGCATGGTTTGCAAAGCTATTTTATTCAACGTATAGAAGATTACCTCAACAGCAAGGGAAGAAAAATAATTGGATGGGATGAAATACTGGAAGGTGGCCTTGCGGCTAATGCAACGGTAATGAGCTGGCGTGGAGAAGAAGGAGGTATAGCGGCAGCCCGGCAAAAGCACGATGTGATAATGACACCGGGCACCTATGTTTACTTCGACCATTCTCAATCAAAAAACGAAGACAGCGTTACAATCGGCGGTTATCTTCCATTGGATTCCACCTATAATTATGAACCTATACCAAAAGAATTAAACGCCGATGAAGCTAAATATGTTTTAGGTGCACAGGGAAATGTGTGGACAGAATATATCAAAAATTCTCAAAAAGTGGAATACATGATCTTTCCCCGAATGAGCGCATTAAGCGAAGTACTCTGGTCGCCAAAAAAGAACAGAGACTGGACAAAGTTTACATCATCAATTGAAGACATCTTTAAACGCTACCATCAATGGAAGGCAAATTATAGCACTGCTTATTATGATTTACAGTCTACTTTACTACCAACTCCAGAATTTAATGGGGTTTATTTAAAGCTGGAAAGCAAATTTCCGAATAGCGTTATCAAATATAAAATAGGAGATACATCACAGGTTTGGAAAACATATGACACGATACTATTTGTAAATTCATCTGAAAAAATTGAATCCTATTTAGAAGTAAACAGCATAAAAAGCAGCGTCCAAACGAAAAACTTTTTATTCAATAAAGCAACCGGCAAAAAAATTACCATAAACGAGCAACCTGCGCCAAATTATCCGGGAAATGGTGCATTTACTTTGGTAGACGGCATTATTACTACAAAAGGCTTATCCCAATCATCTGATTGGCTGGGTTTTTTAGGAAAAGATATGGATGCTGATATTGATTTTGGTGTACCAACCAATATTCAAAATGTATCAGTAAACACACTTGACCAAAGTGGGAGTTGGATTTATTTACCAAAAGAAATTGACATTGCTGTTTCAGATGATGGAATTACCTATACTCCTTTAACAACAAAAGTTCTTGATCCAATAAAGGATAAAGGCGCCCGAAAAATTACATTGCCGGCAAAAGTAACCACCCGTTATTTAAAAGTAGTGGCAAAAAATTCCGGAATTATTCCGGCAAATTTGCCTGGTGCCGGATCGCCGGCATGGCTGATGGTAGATGAAATAGAAGTGAATTAATAGGGAATCAGATTTAGTAATTGCAATTTGGAAATTAAGAATTAGCGTTAGACGTTAACCTTTAATCCTTCAGCAATTGAGCGCCACCACTCCCCGTCATTGCGAAAAGCTTCGGGTTTGCGGGGAACGAAGCAATCTTTCGAAGTTTTGGGGCAATCTCAATTCTTCTGGTAGGTTGTTCATCCTCCGGAATAAAAAGATTGCCACGAAAACATTGTGTTCAATATCAGTAAATTGAAATTAACCTGTTTTCTCGAAATGACGGTAATAAGGAGGCTTATTCTCCATTTCAGATACATCATTGCGGAAAACTCCTGTAATGTGAGGAACGAAGTAATCAGCAGGATTTTTTCGTCAATCCCGATAGTTTATTGAAGCGAATACTATTAAATGAGAGATGGTTTTACCTTCAGAATCAGGCATCAGGAATCGGGAATTGTATCATTCTACAGTCTTACAAAATCCAACTCCAAAAGTCAAAACAGTATCGATACTTTTAAAGCACTGATAAATATTGCGGTGATAAAGAAATACTTCAATCCTGTTTGCCCAACCTTATCAAAACGAAGGAATTCATTATTTCCCTTTATAATTTTTTTTCACTTTATCAATTACATCAAGCAATCCATCAGTGTATCTGTCATAAGCCAGTTCCCAAAACATGATTCCTCCAAGTCCTTTATCTACCAGGTACCTGGTTTTTAATTGCATTGATTTTTTATCATCATAAGTCATAAAAAGCTTTTGGCTTGCATTGTATAAATAAGGCGCTTGCGCAATGCTATCCCAATAATTTACAAATCCACTGTCTCTTATCATTAAAGAATCCAGGTCTCTGAAAATAACATTATGTTTATACCTACCGTTTTGATACATTCCAAAATTGGTATTAGCCACATTCTCCCATATTCTGCCATAAAAAGCTGCACCGATAATAATTTTTTTCACGGGTACTCCTAAACCAATCAATTGAGTAACCGCATGATCTGTTGATTCCATTTGATGTGGCGTGGAAAATAAAGGCGTATGATTACCGGTGGTAGTATCAAAGCCATTCACCAGGTCATAAGTCATCAAGTTTACAAAATTCACTTCTTTCATCACTTTTTTCCATTCAATTGAATGATCAATAAATTGCTTAAAACCGCCGGCAGCAAAACTGATCTCATATTTTTTACCCAGAGTTCTTCTGAGTTTTTTAACTAATGCAGTGAAATTTTCTATATCCTCCGGCTTGTATGTGTGGCCAGGAAAGCCTTCAATTGCCGGATATTCCCAATCAAGATCAATACCATCTGTTCCAAAATATGCTGATAATCTTTCTACCGATTTGGCAAAATACCTTCTGTCCTTTCGGGAAGAAAAAATATCGGAACAGGAAACGCAGCCACCCCAACCGCCGAGGGAAAGCAGCACTTTCAGGTTGGGATTTCTTCGCTTTAAACTCACTAATTCCAGAATGGTAGCGGTATCTCTTTTATTATTAATGTGCAATTCGTTTCCCTTCAAATGCGAAAAACTAAAAATAATGTGCGTCAATTTTTCTATGGGAAAACTATCCACCTGTGTGGGACGGCCTGAGTAATAAGCAATGACAGCGAAATCGTTTGATTGTGAAAAACCATCCCTGGAAGAAATAAAAAGAATTAGAAACACCAAAAGATATCTGAATTTTTTCATAACAAAAGCGTTTTGATTTGCGGTATATATCTGAAAAAACATGAAAGAAAGCTTCTCACAAAATCTAAGAGAATACAAATATCAATGAATAATAATTTCGTCAGCATAAAAGATAAAATTGAAAGCGGACTTTTTCCCATTAGCATGCTCTTTTGTACAGCAGGACCTGAATTCGTTACCGAATTATGAAGCTTCTTTCTCCAATAAAACTGGATTCCACTAAATTTATCGAAAAACATAATTTAATAAAATAAAAAGCCTTTTTATACGGAGTAAAAGTAGAGGTTGCATCCCAAATTGCCGTATGTTCTGACTGATTCATACCGTGGAGATTCCATTCCCCAGTTAGCATCACCAACTATCAGCGACAAAAACATTTTTATACGTAGAAAAAGCAGATCAATTCTCTTTTTAGAAATACATTACCTGGTTGTTTTTGTAAAAAAGAAATTTTTTCCCCGGTTTAAAATTTGATTTCATTTTAAAAATCAGGAATTCGTATTTTTGACATTAATCACTTTAATCGTTTTTCAAAATTTACTATGCCCACAAATATTGATCTCACAGATTCTCTGGAAAAAATTCCGGTAAAGATTTTCGCAACTCCTAAAGAAGGATCAAAGTATGTAGCTAAGATCATCGCTGATCTTATCACTGAAAAGAATGCCAGTGGCGAAAAGGCTGTAATTGGCCTTGCCACCGGTTCTACACCAAAATCTCTCTATGCGGAGTTGGTTCGTATGCACCGGGAAGAAGGCCTGAGTTTTAAAAATGTGATCACATTCAACCTGGATCAATATTACCCAATGGAAGCTGATGCGCTCAACAGTTATCATTACTTTATGCGCAAATATCTGTTTGAACAAACTGATATAGATCCAAAGAATTATTTTTTACCCAATGGAATGATCCCAAAAGATAAAATTAAAGAGCACGCAGCTCAATACGAAAAAAAAATAGAAGACGCCGGCGGTATTGATCTGCAAATTTTAGGTATCGGCAGAAATGGCCATATTGGTTTTAATGAACCCGGATCTCCCGTTTACTCAAAAACAAGACTTATCGCATTAGACAATTCCACACGCATTGCCAATTCTCATGAATTTGGAAATATCTCTGAAGTGCCAAGAATGGCAATTACAATGGGGCTGAGTACTATAATGAAGTCGCGCCGGATCATTTTGATGGCTTGGGGAAAAACCAAAGCGCCGGTTATAAAAAAAGCAGTAGAAGGCAAACCAACGGAAGAAGTTCCCGCATCACTTTTACAGCATCATGACCATTGCACTTTTGTGCTGGACCAATTTGCCGCATCAGAATTAACCCGCTTTAAATCTCCATGGCTTACAGGAGAATGTGAATGGACACCTCATATTGTAAAGAGCGCCGTTATAGACTTATCTCTTCACCTGAAGAAACCGGTGCTAAGCCTTACTAATCATGATTATAATGAATTTGGCCTAAGCGATCTGCTGGTAGAAAAAGGCGACGCATACGAAATTAACCTGGAAGTATATTATATGCTTCGCGACAGCATTACAGGCTGGCCGGGCGGAAAACCTAATAATGAAAGGGCTAACCATCCGGAAAGAACAGTTCCGTTCCCAAAAAAAGTATTGATCTTTTCGCCACATCCGGATGACGATATCATAAGCATGGGAGGCACTTTTATGCGCCTTCACGACCAGGGCCACGATGTACATGTAGCTTACCAAACCAGTGGAAACATTGCCGTTACCGACGAATTTGTAACCCGTTTTTTAGATTTTACTGTCAATTTCGAAAAAATATTTAAGATAGATAATACCACCAGCAAAGATCTTTTTGATAAGGCCACTTCATTTTTAACAACTAAAAAATCTACTGAAAAAGACAGCGCTGATATACGCGAAATAAAAGGCCTGATACGCCGCTGCGAAGCACGTGCTACCTGCAAATATGTTGGATTAAAAGAAGAAAATATTCATTTCATGAACCTGCCTTTTTATGAAACAGGAACTATTGAAAAAAACCCGATGGGTACAGAAGACGTTAATCTAACGGTGAACCTTATACGCGAATTAAAGCCACAACAGATATTTTGCGCGGGCGACCTTGCAGACCCTCATGGTACACATAAAGTTTGCCTGGATATTATTCTTGCAGCTCTTGAAATCATTAAAAAAGAGCCGGATAATGAATGGCTAAAAAATTGCTATATCTGGCTATACAAAGGAGCATGGGAAGAATGGGATATTGATGAAATACAAATGGCAGTACCAATGAGCCCTGAACAGGTTCGAAAAAAACGTTACGGCATTTTCATTCACCAATCACAAAAAGATAGTGTGCCCTTCCAGGGAAGCGATGAGCGTGAATTCTGGCAACGTGCCGAAGAAAGAAACGCCAATACAGCAGATCTTTACGCGCAGCTTGGCCTTACGAAGTACGCAGCAATGGAAGCATTTGTAAGATTGATTATTTAAACATTTGTGAATCTTTTAATATCCATACCCTGATCTTTATTAAAAAATTATCTTTGGCCGGAAAATTCTTTCTTCTGTAATGAAAAGGCTTCTGGCATTTATTGTGTTATTGTCTCATATGAATACTTCAATGTTCCTGCCACAGGTTCCGGAAGTTGATATATATGACGCCAATGGCAACCAGGTAGATGACATTAACAGCGTGGTAGAATATGTAATGGTTAAATTAGGATTAGACCATACAGCGGATGATGAAGATTCCGATAATGGCCAAAATTTTCACCTGGTAAAGATGGTTGACTATTTTTATCAACCATTTTTCAGCCTCATAGAAAGCAATTCTCCTTTGGGGAATGAATCCGATAATTTCAGACAATTTACGAACGATAAAATTTCGATGATTTCTTATGATCTTATCGTTCCTCCTCCTAAAGTTTAGATGATTACAAAAGCTCTCTGCTTTACGTAATTCAATTTTTCAATTAAACATTTACTGGTAAAGAATAAACGCGTTTTCATGCTTAAATGAGTATGAACGATTTGTTTTTTATATTACTTTATTTCAAAATTATTTCCTAATGAGAAAGGTGATGCTATCATCTGTTTTCCTTTTCACGGCATTCTTAAGTGTTGCCCAGGATTCGCTACATACCAGCGTGCAAGATACCTTGTCATTAACCATGCAAGAGGCAGAAAATATTTTTTTAAACAAAAATCTCTCTTTGATCGCGCAGAAATACAGTATTGATTCCGCAAAAGCAACAGTCATTACTGCTAAATTATACGACAATCCGGATTTTTCATTTTCAAACGCTTTTTACAACACAGTTACACATCGCTTTTTTGAGCCTGAACAAAGTATTCAGGTGTCACAATTGATAAGGCTTGCGGGCAAAAGAAATAAATCCATTAACCTGGCAAAGTCAGGAATAGCAATCCAGGAATTTGAATTTTATGATCTTTTAAGAACCCTGCGTTTTGTTTTGAGAAATGATTTCTATAATATCTATTTCCTCCAGCAGTCTGCAAAATTATATCAACTGGAAATTTCATCTCTTCAAAAAATTGTTCCGGCATTTGAAGAGCAGGTTCAGAAAGGTTACCTGGCATCAAAGGATGTGCTGAGAATAAAATCACAACTCTATACATTGCAGGCAGAGTTTGATAATCTGCAAACCAATATTGATAACATACAGAGCGAACTAAAACTGCTTATCAGAGAAAATGCGAATGGTTATATTGTTCCATATCCAAACCTTGAAGATCTAAATCGAAGGATAGTGTCGCAAACAGGCTACCAGGATTTAATTGATTCTGCTATGGCCAACAGGCCCGACCTGAAAGTTTTGAATGCAAATATCGCTTTCAACAATAATAACCTGATTTTACAAAAGGCTTTTGCAAAACCTGATATTACCATCGCTGCAAGTTATGACAGGCTGGGTGGTTATGTAAAAGACTACAATGCCATCGGAATCGGATTCCCTATTCCATTTTTTAATCGTAATCAGGGCAATATAAAGAATGCGAAAATACAGGTAGATGTAAGTAAAGTGGAATATGAAAGCGGCATAGATAAAGTAAAAAGTGATGTTACCACTAATTATATAACTGCTGTAAGATCTGAAAAATTGCTGTTAAGTTTCGATCCAAAATTTGATGAAGACCTCGAACATCTGAACAATGAAGTGTTTCTCAATTTTCAAAAAAAGAATATTACGATGCTCGAGTTTCTTGACTTTTATGACTCTTACAAACAGAATGTATTGCAGCTGAATAATTTACGATTTAATAAGATCAGCGCGCTGGAACAATTGAACTTTTCTGTTGGAAAAATAATATTTAACCCTTAAATACAAAAAAGATTGTTGGAGAAAATTATTATAAAAATAAAAAAACCACTTCAACCCTGCCGGATACTTCAAAAAAAAAACATTAAAAAAAAATGAAAAAATTAACTCAATTTATATTGTTCACGCTCTTAGGAATAGTGCTATTTGCCAGTTGCAAACACGATCCGAAGCCATCTGATGAAAAGCAAAAATTTGTGATCTCAGACTCATTACTCAAAACTTTACAAATTGATAGCGTAATAAAATGCCCTCTCGTAAATGCGATAACACTTACAGGTAAAGTATCCTTCAATGAGGAAAAAGTAGCAAGGATATTTCCGATGGTAAGTGGAAATATTACCAATGTATCCGTACAATTAGGCGATCACGTAAATGCGGGCCAAAGGTTAGGCATTATCAGGAGCATGGAAATGGCTGGTTATGGAAATGACATGATTACTTCCAAAACAAATTTATTAATAGCGAAAAAAAATCTGGATGCTTCTGAAGACATGTATAAAAGCGGATTACTCTCTCAAAAGGATTTTATAACCGCTCAGCAATTGTATAAACAATCTGAATCACAATTGCACAGATCCAATGAAGTACTGCAAATAAATGGAGGAAATACGCAGGGAGAGTTTATTGTAAAAGCACCAATCAGTGGTTTTGTAGTAGAAAAACAAATCAATAACAATATGGCGATCCGCACAGATAATACCAATAGTTTATTTACCATCTCCGATCTCAAAAACGTGTGGGTGCTGGCTAATGTATATGAATCAAATATTGGCCAGGTGCATTTAGGAGATGACGTAGATGTAACTACGCTTTCTTACCCGGAAAGGGTATTCCATGGTAAGGTTGATA
Organism: Ginsengibacter sp.; assembly: GCA_039922575.1. Classification (GTDB taxonomy): domain Bacteria; phylum Bacteroidota; class Bacteroidia; order Chitinophagales; family Chitinophagaceae; genus Ginsengibacter. Next base: position 3,419 of record JBDTEK010000164.1, on the reverse strand, counting down.
AAATATTAAATGTATTGGATCCCACTAATAAGGTAATGAAAGTAAGGGTCGTTTTGCCCAATCCGGATTATGCATTAAAACCGGAAATGTTTGCCAGCGTAACTGTGGTGAATAAAACAAATGACCAGGCACTTTGTGTTCCTGCGGGTGCTTTAATATTCGAAAACAGTCAATATTTTGTTTTGGTTTATAAAAGCCAATCAGATGTAAAGATCACCCCCGTTCAAATCATTAGCACAAATGGAAACAAAAGCTATATCTCAGGCGGAGTGCAGGTTGGCGAAAAAATTATCGGGTCGAATGCAGTGCTGATTTATAGCGCATTAAATTCTTAAAAAGTAAAAAAATATTCATGTTAAAGATTCTCAAATCGATCATAGCCTTTTCATTAAAGAACAAATATTTCACTTTAGCCGCCACTTTGGTTCTTTTGATTGGAGGCATTATTACATTCAGAGACATGCCAATAGAGGCATTCCCTGATGTAACTAATACAGAAATTTCGATTATAACCCAATGGCCCGGAAGAAGCGCAGAGGAAATTGAAAAATTCATTACCATCCCCATCGAGATTTCAATGAATCCTGTACAAAAAAAGACAAGCCTTCGTTCTACCAGCGTCTTTGGATTATCTTATGTAAAACTCATCTTTGAAGATAACGTAACCTATGAAGAAGCAAGAATTCAAGTAAACAACCTGCTGGCCAATGCCGATCTGCCTTCAGGAATATTGCCTTCTGTACAGCCGCCAACAGGGCCTACAGGGGAGATTTACAGGTATTCCCTAAGAAGTAACGTAAGAGATGTACGGGAACTGAAAACCATGCAGGATTGGATAGTTGATCGCCAGTTAAGGTCTGTGCCCGGTGTAGCAGATGTGGTAAGTTTTGGTGGCGAAACGAAAGCTTACGAGATACAGGTTGACCCTGGAAAATTGAGTACGCTCGGCATTACTTCGTTAGATGTATTCAATGCGGTCACCAAAAGCAACATTAATATTGGTGGCGATATTATCAACAAAAACAATCAGGCTTATGTAGTTAGGGGCATTGGCTTGTTGAATGATATTAACGAGATAAAAAACATCATAGTACAAAATGTAAATGGCATCCCCGTTTTGGTGAAAGATATTGCCAATGTGGAAATATCCAATCTTCCACGTTTAGGGCACGTAGGAAGAACGGATGCCATAGACTCTGCCGGAACACGGGCTGTTACACATGAAGATGATGTGGTAGAAGCCATTGTTTTAATGCGCAAAGGCGAAAACCCCAGTGAAGTGATTACAGCTTTGAAAGCAAAAGTTGAAAAGATTAATAATCAAATATTGCCCCAGGATACTAAAATGGTCCCCTATTATAACAGGGAAGATCTTATTAGTTTTGCCACAGGCACAGTATTACACAATCTTGTAGAAGGAATATTGCTCGTTACATTAATCGTTTCGTTGTTCATGTTTAACTGGCGTACTACTTTAATTGTTTCAATTGTAATACCACTCTCTCTATTGTTTGCCCTGATTTGTTTGCGCTTAATGGGTATGTCTGCCAATCTTTTATCATTAGGCGCTATTGATTTTGGGATCATCATAGATGGCTCAGTAGTGATGGTAGAGGGAATTTTTGTGATCCTCGACCGAAAGGCAAAAGATGTGGGCATGAGCCGCTTCAACAAATTGGCAAAATTGGGAATCATTAAGAACAGTGGCGCTGAATTAGGCAAGGCGATCTTCTTTGCTAAATTGATCATCATCGCCGCGCTGGTACCTATTTTCGCTTTTCAAAAGGTGGAAGGAAAATTGTTTTCTCCTCTTGCCTACACGCTGGGATTCGCATTACTTGGGGGCTTAATACTCACCCTTACTTTAGTACCGGTTCTCATCAGCATGCTCTTGCGAAAAAATGTGCGTGAAAAACACAATCCCATTGTGCACAATTTGAATCAATTCATGCTGAAGGGGTTTGACTTTAGCGTAAAACATAAAAATGCCGCCATCATTTCCTCCATATTGATTATCGTTGTTGGATTATACTCATTTAAATTTTTAGGTACTGAATTTCTACCAGAACTTGATGAAGGCTCTATTTGGTTAAGGGTTCAATTACCGTATAGTGTTTCTCTTGGTAAATCTGTGGAAGTCGCGAAACAGGTTCGTGAAAAAATGATTGAATTTCCGCAGGTAAAAAATATTGTTTCTCAAACCGGAAGGCCGGATGACGGAACAGATGTGACAGGTTTTTATAACAATGAATTTGATGTGATACTTTATCCGGAAAAAAGCTGGAAACCACGCATTTCAAAGGAAGAATTGATACGAAGAATGGGCGAAAAATTATCGGTTATTCCGGGAGCAGATCTCAATTTTTCGCAACCAATTTCTGATAACATTGAAGAAGCAGTTTCAGGTGTAAAAGGCGCCATCTGTGTAAAGATATTCGGAGATTCGCTGAACTATATGGAAGGCAAAGCAAATGAAGTTTTCAATGTTTTAAAGACCGTGGATGGAATAACTGATCTTGGCGTAATCAAAAATCTTGGCCAGCCCGAACTGGACATTGACCTCGATCAACAGAAGATGGCACTTTATGGCGTGGCTACTGCCGACGCTAATGCTGTTATTGAAATGGCCATTGGTGGAAAAGCCGCCACACAATTGTTTGAAGGAATCCGGAAATTCGACATACGGTTACGCATACCAGAAGAATTCAGAAAATCAGCAGAGGATATCGGCAACCTCATGGTACCTACTCAAAGCGGCTCCAAAGTTCCTGTAAAAGAGATCGCAACCATTTCTTCCAAAACAGGCCCTGCTCTTATTTTTCGTGATGATAATGAAAGATATTCTGCTGTAAAATTTTCTGTGCGTGGACGTGATATGGGAAGCGCTATAAAAGAAGCCCAAAATAAAATGAATCAAAACGTAAAATTAAAGAGCGGTTATTCAATGGTATGGCAAGGTGATTTTGAAAATGAGCAGCGCGCTACAAAAAGGTTACAACAGGTAGTTCCAATAAGTTTATTGCTCATATTCCTTTTACTTTTTAGCATGTTTGGAAATTTTAAAGATGCATGGTTGGTTTTTCTCAATGTACCCTTTGCAATTGTAGGCGGTATAGCTGCACTATATATCACAGGCACCAATTTCAGTATCTCTGCAGGTATTGGATTCATTGCTTTGTTTGGTATTTGTATCCTGTTTGGCGTTCTGATTATCACAGAAATTAAGCACAATCTTGAGACGATGAAAAAGGGGCATCATCCAACACTGCTAAGTGCTATCAGGGCGGGTGTTCGTGCAAGGGTACGCCCGGTAATGATGACGGCTTTAATGGATGCTGTTGGTTTATTTCCGGCGGCAATCTCAAACGGTATCGGATCAGAGAGTTCGAGGCCATTGGCACGCGTAATCATTGGTGGGG
>JBDTEK010000163.1:0-3312 GCA_039922575.1 Ginsengibacter sp. | reverse complement strand
TCTATAAAAGGCTTCACCCAACTGGATTTTGCGGATTGAAAACGGGTAAGTAACATTAGTGAAAAAATGTTATTGGTTGCAGAAACCTTGAACTCATCATAATATCCATAAAGATTACCGGAAAAATATTGAGTAGCCCTCCCTTTCTCCAACATGCCAAACTCTACTCCGAATTTTAGAGGAATATCTTTGACAGGCCTGTATAAAAAATTGGCCCGCAACCCAAAACCAGCGTCAGGACTGGTTATTCTATAATCGTTTTGAGGTATCGCCAATTGTGCATCAATAGAAGTAGAAAATTTTTGACCAAAAGAAAATGCACTAAAAAAACAAAAAAATAAACAGATCAGTAAATACTTAAAAAATAATCTCATTATTACGCTGATTTCAATTTTTGTGAAAATACCTTTTTTAATTTGTCCATCTTTGGTTTTATAACAAAATAGCAATAGGATTGTGCCGGATGGTTTAAATAATAATCAGTATGGTAATTTTCAGCTGGATAAAAAGCAGTCAAAGGTTCAATAGTTGTAACTATCGCTGCATCAAAAGCGCCGCTTTCGTCTAATTCCTTCTTATACTTTTCGGCTTTTTCTTTTTGCTCCTGATCATGATAAAAAATGGCACTTCTGTATTGCGTCCCTACATCATTCCCCTGGCGGTTTAGAGTGGTGGGATCGTGCGTTTTCCAAAACACTTCAAGCAAATCATCAAAGGAAATTTTATCCTCATCATATTCGATCCGGAGGCTTTCCGCATGACCTGTTTTTTGATCGCAAACTTCCTCATAGGTTGGGTTTTCGACAAAACCACCGGTATAGCCGCTGGTCACTTTTTCCACACCGTTTAGTTGTTGAAATACAGCTTCAGTACACCAAAAACAGCCGTTAGCAAATGTGGCGGTTTTTAATTTTGAATTATTGTGGCCATCGCTCTTCATAGTATAATATTTTTATTATTTAACAACAATAAATATACCTTATTTCACAGAAAATAAATACATGATTTTTTTTAGCATTCCAATTTCATATCCATGGTCGCCGGTTGGTGACCACTAACCTCGGTAGCCCACCGTGGTGCAGTGTGCTCATCGCCCACAATTAGCCAGGCCATGCGACAATTTAAAATAAGTATCTGATTTCTTTTACCTTTCAATTTTCATATTCTTACTTTTATAAAAAATAATTTCGATAGAAATTTATATGAAACTTTTTCCACTTTCCGCACCACAACAATTGGAGTTTAATAAAATAAAATTATTACTTGTTGACAATTGCCGGTCGGAATATGCACGCAAAAAAGCCGAGGAGCTGCGCATTCATACACGCATAGAATTTATAGAGCCACAGCTTTTACAAACTCATGAATATAAACTGATCTTTCAAAACCATCTGTATTTTCCTGACGATGCGGTGTTGAATCTTTCAAAAGAATTAAAACTTTTAAGCATCCAATCTTCTTTATTATCCGGAGAACAATTTCTCCAAATAAAAAAACTGGAGAACGCTATTCAGCAAATTTTCCGCTGGTTTAATCCGGAAAGAAAAATTTCTTATCCTTCACTTTCGGTTATCATCGAAACAACCTATTATGAAAAGAAAATTATACAATTAATTGACGAAATTTTAGACGAATACGGCGTTGTAAAAGACAACGCTTCTGAAAATTTATCGCGCATACGGATGGCTTTATATAAAAAAAGAAATGAACTAAAAAGAGCTTTCGACCGGATAGTCAGCAGATTAAAAAAACAAGGCTATCTCGCAGATATCGAGGAAAGCTTTTTAAACGGAAGGCGTGTGCTTGCCGTATTCGCAGAGCAAAAAAGAATGGTAAAAGGAATTTTGCACGGAGAAAGCGACAGCCGCAGAACTTCTTTCATTGAACCTGAGGAAACCACCCATTTAAATAATGAAATTTTTTCTTTGGAAAATGAAGAGCGGAAGGAAGTAAATATTATTTTACAAAAATTGACAAGTGAAATGCGGGCTTATCACCCATTACTCAGCATACATCACCATATTTTAGGTGAATACGATTTTATAAGGGCCAAAGCAAAACTGGCTTTAGATTACAATGGCAGCTTGCCGGCACTACATGATAAAGCGATAATAAAATTAGTAAACGCATATCATCCTTTGCTTTTTATTTACAATCAAAAATCAGGCAAACCAACCATTCCGGTTGATCTTTCATTAGATGAAAAAAATAGAATTCTGGTAATAAGCGGACCTAACGCAGGAGGCAAAACTGTAACTTTAAAAACTGCGGGGTTGTTACAAATGATGATTCAAAGCGGCCTATTAGTTTCGTGTAGCCCCGACAGTGAGTTTGGCATTTTCAAACAACTGATGATCCATATTGGAGATACACAAAGCCTGGAATTTGAATTGAGTACGTATTCTTCCCACCTGATCAACATGAAATATTTCATGGAAAATGCAAACGGAAAAACACTGTTTTTTATTGATGAATTGGGTAGCGGCAGCGATCCTAATCTCGGCGGCGCTTTTGCAGAAGTGATTATGGAAGAACTGGTAAAAAAACAGTCCTTTGGAGTGGTAACCACACATTACCTGAATCTGAAAGTAATGGCCAATAAAGTAAACGGCATCATAAATGGTGCTATGGCTTTTGATGAAAAAAATCTAAAACCACTTTACAAACTGATTATCGGAAAGCCAGGCAGCTCCTATACTTTTTCCATTGCAGAACGGATAGGATTATCACCAACATTAATAAATAAAGCGAAAAAATTAGTAGATGAAAATCATTTAAGATTAGATAAATTATTGAATAACACTGAACAGGACCTTCAACAGGTACAATCGGAAAGAAAAAATCTTGATTCACTTTTAAAAGAAAATGAAAAGCTAAAAAACGAAATGCAACAATTGATGAATCGTGAAAGGCATATTCAGCAAATAGAATTATTAAAAAATCAGAATCAGATTAGCGAATCAAAATACGTGTATCTGAAAGAAATGGACAGGAAATTAAAATCGCTTTTAGTAGAATGGAAAAAAACAGATGATAAAAATAAGGTAGTTAAAATGATGCAGGCTTTGCTTTTTAAACAACCCGAGAAACAAATCCTGCAAAAAAAACAAAAGAAAATTGATAATAGATATACTGAAACAGGTGAAGTAGTAAAAGAGGGAGAAAAAGTTCTAATGACTGCGAACCGGCAGGTGGGAATTGTAGTAAAAATTCGTGGAAAGAAGGCCATAGTACAGGTAGGAACTATGCCGATTACAGTGGATATCGGTGAGCTAATTGTGGTAAAAGAAAAGGAAGTGATAAAAGAATAAG
>JBDTEK010000162.1:0-9391 GCA_039922575.1 Ginsengibacter sp. | reverse complement strand
AAACAATGAGTCTCTGCAGCTTGGAATCCACTATTTTATTTCTTATTGAGCAGAAGTTAATAATCTAATAAGGTTGGCCATTTTTAATATAGCAACCTTTGTACAAAGTTTGTTGTAGTCAAATCTTTCTCTTTTAAAGAAATTCAAATGAAATATCTCCAAAGCAATCTTTTCTATCTGACCATTAAAATAAAAAATATTATTTCAGCTTTCCTTCAATAACAGTAATAACACAGCATTTTCTCTAAACCACAGTACAAAATCTACAAAGTATGGATGTATTTCAAGATGTCGTAAAGGTTGCCAAGCTAATTGAATTAGTTTTATTATATTTTATAAACTTTCTGACCGGGGTAAAATCAAGTTACAAGTTTCTATCTCTCTATTTTAAACAACTCCATACGGGAACCCAAAGACGGTCATTGAACCTGAAAAACTCACTTGTTTCCAAGGTTGAGTATCAACAAATCATCCATTCAACTATAAAGAAGAAATTCAACAATGAGACAATTCAATACATCACGCTACTCAATCACATACCCATCAGGTATTACAGCACCTTTCTTTACCACCACAATGCCATCTTTTACAGTGTATAAAGAATGATCATGATCTGCAAGATGAGAACCTCCGTTGATTCTAACGTTGTTGCCAACACGACAATTTTTGTCTATAATGGCATTATTAATGTAGCAATTGTCGCCAACACCTAATTTGGGTAGTCCCTGCGCCGCAGCAAATTCCATCTCTTCAATTGTTTCGTAAAAATCAGTTCCCATTAAATAACATCTGAATATTTTGGTTCCATATCCAATTCTCATTCTTATCCCAACTACACAATTTTCCATCTTTTCTGCATGTATAATACAACCGTCGCCGGCTATTGTATTTAAAAGATAGGTACCACTGATCTTTGCGGGTGGCAGCATCCTCGGCCTGCTGTAAACTTTTTGGTCATTATCAAAAAGATTGAAAAGTGGAAGCTCTTGTGCAAGCCCTAAATTGGCCTCAAAGAAAGAAGAAATATTTCCAATATCTGTCCAATAACCGCCGTACTGGTAACTGAAAACATTAAACCCATTAATTGCAGAAGGAATAATCTCTTTACCAAAATCGGTAGCATTTTCATGATGAGTTTCTAAAATATCCCAGAGAATTTCTTTTTTAAAAAGATAAATACCCATGGAAGCAAGATAATTTCTTCCCATACCCTGCATGGTTTCTTTGGTATCGCTTATCCAATCAGGCAAGGCGTCGTAGCCTGGTTTTTCAATAAATGAAATGATCCGGTTTTGCTCGTCGGCTTTTAAAATCCCAAATTCTGTGGCTTCTTTTTCTGTAACCGGAATAGTAGCAATAGTAATATCTGCGTTATCTTTTTCATGAATCCGAAACATATTTCCAAAATCCATTTGGTACAACTGGTCACCTGAAAGAATGAGCACATGATCAAATTCATAATTCTTTAAATGCCTTAAAGATTGCCGCACTGCATCGGCAGTACCCTGAAACCATTGCGGATTATCAGGTGTTTGTTCAGCAGCCAATATATCTACAAAACCGCTACTGAATGCGCTGAACTGATAGGTATTTTTTATGTGCTTATTAAGAGAAGCTGAATTGTATTGGGTAAGCACAAAAATTCTATTGATATTTGAATTGATACAATTTGAAATTGGAATATCTACCAACCGGTATTTGCCGGCTATGGGTACTGCAGGTTTACTTCTATTGGCCGTAAGAGGATAAAGGCGTGAGCCTGCACCTCCTCCAAGTATTACAGCAAGTACCGATTTGCTTATCCACATATTTTTATCCATTTTTTGTTATTTTAAAATTTAAATTTATTCGATTTAAAAAATACCAGCTTTCGGATTCCAGCTTTCAGCAATTTAATATTGAGCGCTGTTTCCCCAAAAATATAAAAGATAACTGATGCTCATAGCCGTAAATTTTTAAAAACATTTGCTGCATCTAATTTAAGCTTTATAAATCCACCGAACACAAACATTCCTATTCCATCAAAGGTTTATGAACATCTAATTTAAAACCTTTAAAATTAATTTGAACAATTATTTGCTCCTACCACAATTGTTGGTGTTTCGCCAAAAACCCGTAAGCAGTAAATCCTTCCCAACACGATAAAGGCTGGTAGTGAAGAAGGCTTTTTGCAAAACGTAAACAGATGCCTGAAACTCCCTAGACCAAATTCCTTTTTCACGATTTGTACAAATTAATATAGACTTCAGCACTTTTTTCCCAACTATGATCTATGTCCATGATGTGCTTTCTAATTTTATTTACTTTCTCTTTGTCTTCATACAGCTGAATCGCACGGTGTACTGAAAAACAAATATCACCAACAGAAGCCTGATTAAAACAAATACCAAATCCCCCTTCCTCACCAAAATCTTTTACAGTATCTTTTAATCCTCCCGTACGCCTTACGATAGGAATGGTTCCATAACGTAGGGCATACATCTGATTCAATCCACAAGGCTCTACCCTGCTGGGCATCAATAAAAAATCTGCTCCGGCATACATCTGATGGCTTAGTTTTTCATTGTATCCTATCATAGAATTATAATATCCAAAAAAATGACTGTGTAAATTGCTTAATCGATTTTCAATAGCCGGATCGCCGCTTCCTAAAACCAAAAAATTCATTTTACCTTCCATAAAATAAATAGAATCTCCTATCACCTGGGGTAAAAGATCAGCTGCTTTTTCGCCCACTAACCTGCCTATGAAAACAATTAAAGGTTTGGTTTCGTCAAGATTAAAAGTGTCGCACAATACTTTTTTATTTGCCTGTTTTTTCTCCTGACTATTTTCAACCCCAAAATTTTCTTCAATGTAAGTGTCCGTTTCAGGATCCCACACTTCGTTATCTATTCCGTTTAAAATTCCGAAACATTTTCCTCTTTCATATTCAAATAATTTTTCGAGGCCATTGGCTTCATGCCTTAATTCTTCCAAGTATCCGGGACTTACCGTGTTTACTTTTGATGCGCATTTTATTCCTGAAGCCAGGGAGTTAATCGTTTTTTCCCAATCCAACATTCCCCATTTCCACGGATCCCATTCAGGAAGCAGATTAGATCTATCCCAAGCAATCCAGCCCTGGTATTGCGCATTGTGAATAGTTAAAATTGTCTTTATTGATGACAAATGACGGTAAGCAATGCAGTTCTGCATCATAAACGGAATCAATGCCGCCTGGTGATCATGTACATTTATTATATCAGGCCGGTGCTGCCATTTACCTATCCAATCTACTACTGCTATCTGAAAAGCCATGAACCGGTCTATGTCATCATTGTAGCCATAAATCTTTTCCCGGTCGAGCAGCCCATAAATATCCACGAGATACAGATCGAAACCAAGTGTATTTCCTGCTTCTTTAATGATGGTATAATCTAACCAATAATTTGCCATACCAAATGAGCCCTTATGCACCACTTCAAATTGATGTTGGTACAAAAATTTGGTGTGGTACATTGGCATCACCACCTTTGCAATGTGACCTAGTCTATTTTGATATTTCGGCAATGCGCCCACTACATCTCCAAGCCCACCTGCCTTCGCTACAGGATAACACTCCGCGCTAACATGAATAATTTCCATTTGATGAAAATAAGATGTTTGCAACTAATTATGATTTTTTTTTGTAAATAAAATTAAAATTTCAAAAAATAAGTTTCTAAATCCCTTCACATTTACCTTGTCTTCTAACGAGAGTATTTTAGATTCTTATAGCTTGAAATCTACATCAAGCTCTTTTTAATATTTGACTGAAACTCTCTTTCTTTAAAAATAAAGAAAGAAATTGCCAATTATAAATTTAAAATTTCATATTTTCAATTTTAAAATGCCAACGCCGCCAACTTTACAACCTTTACAATACTGATTACCAAAGAACCTTTAGCGCTCTTTTATAACAATTTAAAAGGCAAAAATAGCAATAGCTAAAAAAAAATCTTTTACTCCTTTGACAAAGAACCATTATTTTCATTCTCAAAATTAATCATCAATGGCCATTCCTTCCATGAATTTAGCTACTCCAAAATTTACATCCGGAAAGCTGCAGCCAACAAACTATGGTGCATTAAGTACACTGGTAGTTGTGTTTTTCTTTTGGGGTTTTATTGCCGCCGGCAATAGCGTTTTCATTCCTTTTTGCAAACATTATTTTCATCTCGATCAGTTTCAAAGCCAGTTAATTGATTTTGCCTTTTATCTCGCATATTATATAGGTGCACTTTCACTTTTTGCCTACGGCGCATTTGGAGGAAAAGACCTCGTTGCAAAATGGGGCTACAGAAAAAGTATTGTGTATGGATTATTATTTTCCGCATTAGGAGCGGTGGCGATGATCATCGCCGTAAATGCGAACACTTTTGTAGGGATGTTAGCCGGATTATTTATCGTTGCTCTCGGATTTTCTCTTCAACAAACCGCTGCACAGCCTTTTGCAATTATGCTTGGCGATCCTTCTACGGGTAATAGCCGTGTGAACCTTGGCGGTGGCGTTAATTCTTTTGGAACAATGATAGGCCCCCTGGTAGTAGCCTTCGCATTATTCGGAACTACCGCGGCAATTACAGATGAACAAATTGCTGGCTTAAGTCTTAGTAAAGTAATTATTCTTTATAGTTGTGTAGGTGTTCTTTTTATTGCTGCAGCGGCACTGTTTTATTTTTCCAAAAAAGTTCCACACGGAATCACGTCCGAAAAAACGGAAAAGGCTAATAAAGCATTGTACTCTTTACTTATAATGACCGGTCTGCTTATTATTATGTTTGTACCGGTCTTTAGTAGCTATAAAGTTGACCTCACCAACGCTACAGAAGCAGTGCGGATTGACATGGAAACTTATCGGGTGAAATGGTTATTCGGAGCGCTGGCAGTCGTTATTCTTAGTTTGCTTATTTCAAACATGCGAGCCAGAAGAAATCCGGAAGGATGGGGAGCTATGAAATATCCACAATTGGTATTGGGAATGCTGGCTCTTTTCCTTTATGTCGGTACTGAAGTTACCATAGTTAGTAATCTAAGCGATCTGCTTAGCAAACCACAGTTTGGAAGCATTCCATCTTCACAAGCCGCACTTTATATTTCAATGTATTGGGGAAGTTTGATGATTGGACGTTGGGTAGGTTCCATTTCGGCATTTGATTTTAAACCATCAACAAAAAAACTACTCACATTCATTGTTCCACTCGTTGCTTTTGCAATTGTCCTTTTGGTGAATGCACTATCCCAATACGATGTAAGGATTTTGTATTATTATCTTATATGTGTTCTTATTCAAATAGGCGCTTTTTACGTGAGTAAAGATAAGCCTGCGCGCATGCTTTTAATTTTTGGTCTTTTGGGCGTAACAGCGATGGCTATTGGATTATCAACAACCGGCACACTCGCCATCTATGCATTTATAAGTGGTGGTTTATTTTGTTCTATTATGTGGCCGGCTATTTTTACTTTGTCAATAGCAGGTTTAGGAAAATATACAACCCAAGGTTCTGCCTTTTTAATTATGATGATTTTGGGCGGTGGCGTTATCCCTCCTATCCAGGGCAAGCTAGCGGATTTTCTTGAATCAAGAAGTACTGTCGTAGGATCAGGAATACATGAATCTTATTGGATTCCACTTCTCTGTTATGCCTATATAGTTTTCTTTGCGTTTTTGGTAAAAGGAATTTTAAAAAGACAGGGAATAGATTATGAAATGCCTGTAGAAGAAGATACAACCGGATTGTCGCCGGAAGGCGCATTGGCAGATGAGATAGATTGAAAGTTGAATGTTGAAAGCCAATGTTGAATGCTGAATGCAAATATCTAAAATAAAAATTATGAAATCAGAAGAAATTGAAACTCCACAGGAATATGCAATTGGAATTGATATAGGTGGTACTACTACAAAGTTTGGAATTGTAAATCATCGCGGCGAAATATCGAATACAGGCGACATTGTAACTACAAAATACAATAACATCAACGAGTTTATTGATCAATTATATGAAGAGTTAAAACCTGCTATTGAAAAAGTGGGAGGAGAAAAACTGGTAAAAGGTATTGGAGTAGGAGCGCCGAATGGAAACTACTACAGTGGCACCATAGAATATGCGCCTAACCTGCATTGGAGAGGAATTATTCCTATAGCTAAATTAATTTCTGAACGGTTTAAAAAACCGTGCACTTTAACCAACGATGCCAATGCAGCGGCAGTAGGTGAAATGATGTATGGCGCTGGTCGCGGTATGCGCGATTTTATCATGATCACGTTAGGTACAGGCGTAGGTAGCGGAATTATTGCTAATGGCCAATTAATATATGGCCACGATGGATTTGCCGGAGAACTGGGCCATACCGTTATACGTCCCGGAGGACGACTGCATTGGGGTACCGGCATGAAAGGAACATTAGAGACTTATGCCTCGGCAACAGGAATTGCGATCACTGCAAGAGAAATTATTGATGAAAGAATTGGCGAAAAAACGCTATTGAGAGATATTCCTCATGATCAAATTTCCTCAAAAAGAGTTTATGAAGCTGCCGTAAAAGGCGATAAAATAGCTAACGAAGTTTTTCAATTCACAGGAAAAATATTGGGTGAAGCGCTTGCTAACTTTGTGATGTTCTCCTCACCGGAAGCTATTATTTTATTCGGCGGAGTTATTAAAGCAGGAAAATTGCTTTTAGATCCGGTTAAAGAAAATATGGAAAAAAATCTTTTGCCTATTTTTCAGAATAAAGTCAAATTATTATTCAGCGAATTAAAAGAATCAGATGCTGCCATACTTGGAGCAAGTGCATTAGTTTGGGAAATAAAAGAAGAAATAAAGCAAAAAAAAGGAATTAAGATTTAAGCCACCATTCCACATTATTGCGAAAAACTTCGGCAGAAATTCCCGAAGTTTTTCGCAATCCAGATAGTTTTATGAAGGTATAAGCCTATTAAATGTAAGACGGTTTACCTTTAGAAATGGGAATTGAGAATTAGGAATTAGTTCACCACTCCAGGTCAGATCGAAAGGCGTTTACAAGTAACCATAACCGTTAGACGATATTCTTCAACATGACATTTCCTCTTTTATACATAAGGTATAAGCAACTCCAACGACAATTACAAGGATTCAGCCTTTATTTATTTATCTTTTTTGGGTTAATCTTTCTTCTTGTTTATATTTCCTTTTTACAATTTCAGAAACAACAGAATGCTTATCATGTAGTTGTATTACTCGTTATAATCAGCGTTTTGCTTCAGTTTTACCGCAAGGATAAGCCATTTATTTACCGGCATATTGACAATCCTCATCTACAAATATTTTTTGAATATGTGGCCCTGACGCTGCCATTTTCGATAACATGTTTAATTACAAAAAACTGGTATTGTTATCCTCTATTATTACTCTTGTTATTCTGCATTCCACTTTTTAAATTCCAGTTCAGGCAAAAAACAGTTTTCAAAAATTTGTCTTTTATTATTCCTTCTTCAAGTTTTGAATGGATAAGCGGTTTTAGAAAAAAATATTTCACTTTTATCGGTATTTATACATTATCAGTTGCCTTTTGCTGGTTCAAAATTTTGCCATTATTTCTATTGTGGTTTCTTTCTTTGCTTATAATTTCTTTTCATGACGAATGTGAATCAATTCAAATTTTAAGAGAAGGAAATAAATCGCCACACAATTTTTTATTAGAAAAACTGTATACCAATAGTACTTATCTCATCATTTTATACCTGCCTTTGATTACTATCAATACAATTTTTAATAGTGATTTTTTGTTGATCAATGCATTTTTTGTACCCACCCAGATTGCTTTATTGTGTTTTGCAATTTGTTTGAAATACAGCACCTATAGCCCGGGCAAAAAGCCCGTTGCCAACAATATTCCACTTGCTATAGTGGCGTTCGCATCTTCACTGCCCTATCTATTACCAATTCCTGCCTTGCTCGCAATTGTTTATTTTTATATAGCAAAGAAAAATTTAAAAAAGTACCTGAATGATTAGCATCAAAGGCCTGACGGTAAAATTTGGCAATAACGAAGTTTTGAAGGATGTAGATATTGATTTTAAAAAAAATATGATTCATGGAATTGTTGGATTGAATGGAGCAGGCAAAACAACCTTTTTTAATGTACTGGCAAAGGTTTTAAAGCCTGATTCAGGCCAGATCAACATAAACAAAAATGCCCTTACCATAAAAGATACTTCCTATCTTGAAACGGTAAATTTTTTTTATTCCGGTATAACCGGAAATGAATATTTAAAAATATTCAGGCAAACTAATCAGGATTTTAGCCTGTCTCTTTTACAGGGTTATTTTAGATTACCATTGGATGAGCTGATTGAAAATTATTCTACCGGAATGAAAAAAAAATTGGCGCTGATGTCTATTTTAAAACAAAATCAAGCAATAATTATTTTGGATGAACCTTTTAACGGCCTTGATCTTGAAACGAATAAAATTCTCGAAATAATCATTTCTACTCTAAAACAAAAAGAGAAAACCATTTTTGTTTCCTCGCACATAATAGAACCGTTACTAACTATCTGCGACAAAATACATCTATTGGAAAATGGAGCTTTTACAAAAACTTTTGAACAAAAGGATTTTAGCCAAATTGATGAAGAGCTTTTTGGAAAATTAAAACGGGAGGCAAAGGAAATGATCTCAAAAGCAATCTAAGCAGTATTTTATGATTTCAATGATTTTTTAACCCTAAATCATTGGCTCTTTTACCCCTTGCACAGCATACTTTATAAAGATAATTTCTTTTAATAAAAAGTGCACCAATAAAAATATTAAAAAAATGTGGCAGATATTTTGTGTTCGCGATAGATTAAACCCAATTATGAAACGAACTATCATAATTGCCTTCGTGCTTTTTGCGTTTCCATCTTGTAATAATGGAAAAAACAACGCTTATAGTTCCACTTCCGGCCCTGACACAATCAACAATGGAAACCAGGGCAGCGTACCCGTTGGCACTAATGGAAATACAGGAAGCGGCACAGAAGGCATTTCCGGCAAAGCCGCTAAGTCAGATACAATAAATGCAGATATTTCAGGAAAAAATCATTCCAACCTTTCGTCAAGAGATTCTACTTATCAGAAATAAAAAATAATGAAAAACAGATTACGAGTTTTATAACGGGAATTGTTAGCGAGCAATAGAGAAAAATAAAAAAAGTCAAACCGGCTGATTCAGATTAACCGGGAGCTATTTTAAGATAATTGTTACCCGACCTGGATTCGAACCAAGACAAGCAGAATCAGAATCTGCTGTACTACCATTATACTATCGGGCAGAAAATGCAAATATAAGAATTGGAAACTTTTATTAAAATATAAAATTTCAATAAAGGCGCATTTCAAAT
>JBDTEK010000161.1:0-7037 GCA_039922575.1 Ginsengibacter sp. | reverse complement strand
TTATCAATTATTCATTATTTAATTGCCTTTTAAATTCCGTATTTCATAATTGATTATAATTCCTGTAACATCAGTATGTAGTAACTTTGAAGGCATAATTTTTTTTTAAGATGAGTGAAATTGATATATCGACTTTAGTTCCTGCAAAACTTACTTCAAAAGATTTTACAACTGATCAGGAAGTAAGATGGTGCCCCGGATGTGGTGATTATTCGATATTGGCGCAAGTGCAAAAGGTATTTCCGACTTTGGGGATTCCCCGGGAGAATTTTGTGATCATTTCTGGTATCGGTTGCAGCAGCCGCTTTCCTTATTATATGAATACTTACGGCATGCATAGCATTCACGGTCGTGCTACAGCCATAGCCAGCGGATTAAAAGCCAGCAGGCCGGAACTGAGCGTATGGATAGTAACAGGCGATGGCGATTGCTTAAGTATCGGCGGAAACCACACGATTCATTTGCTTCGCAGAAATTTTGATGTAAACCTGTTGCTTTTCAATAACGAAATATATGGGTTAACCAAGGGCCAATATTCACCAACAAGCGAACAGAATAAAATAACCAAAAGTACACCAATCGGAAGTATAGATCATCCTTTTAACCCTGCTGCGTTAGCATTGGGCGCAGATGCTTCATTCGTAGCAAGAACTATGGACAGAGACCCAAAGCACCTGCAGGCAATGTTGTTAAGGTCAGCACATCACAAAGGCGCTTCATTCCTGGAAATTTATCAGAATTGCAATATTTTTAATGACGGCGCTTTCGAAATATTTACAGATAAGAAATCGAAAGCTGATGAAGTGTTATTTTTGGAACAAGGAAAGCCATTAACTTTTGGAGCGGAAAAAAATAAAGGAATTAAATTAGACGGGCTGCGTCCTGTAGTGGTAGAATTAAACGAAAATATAAGCGAAAATGACTTATGGATTCACGATGAAAAAGATTTCTACAAGGCACAAATATTAACGAGATTATTTGATGATCCAAAATTAGAGCAACATTTTCCACGCCCATTTGGAGTGTTTTTTGAAACAGAAAGGCCTTGTTATGAAGATGTGATGACTATGCAAATAGAAGGAGCTCTCGCAAAAGGAGCAGGAGATTTGGATAAATTGTTAAGAGGAAAAGAAACATGGACAATCAACGAATAAAAACAATCAGTTTTTATTATTCAGAAAAATAAACGGCTTTAATTTTTTATGCTTCAACGTCTCTATAACAGTCTTTTTATCAGAAAATATCTTGTATTTGTTCACGTTGATTACTTCGTAAGCAACAACAAGGTTTTCTAACTTTTCTACATAATATAATAATTCATGTAAAAGTTCTACTTCATGTTCAATAGCCTGGGGGTTTGATTCTTCTTTGAACAAAACCAAAAGATCGCGGTTAAACTTGTCCATTTTGAAATTGGTTTTTAATAGCCTATCATCCCTTGTTTATTAGGACAACCACAATTACCTTTTTTGGAGGCGCTGCAGCTAGTTGCAAATATTGAAACAATCACTAATAATACAAAAAGGATTTTGCTTAAGGTTTTCATTAAAAAAATATTGATATTTTATTATGATTTTGAACTGGAGGAATTATCCAATTTTTTACAAAGTTATTCAATCAGTTACTAAATCGAATACCAAATTAACTATTTTCACGCATATTTATTGTAAAATGTTGTGAATAAAAAAAATAAACTTATTAACAGTCATACCCGTCCAAATGTGCTTATTGCTCCGCTTGATTGGGGGCTTGGGCATGCAACACGTTGCATACCAATAATTAAGGAGTTAACAGCGCAGGAATGTAATGTCTTTTTAGCTGCGGATAAACACACTTTTTCTCTACTAAAAAAAGAATTTCCTTCCACAGTATTTTTACGCATCCGGGGATACGAAATGAGCTATAGCCGCAAAAAAAATTGGTTAGCCGCAAAAGTGATTATTCAAATTCCCAAAATTATTGTTGCTATTATCCGGGAAAAAAGATGGCTAAATTATGCGATAAAAAACTATCAATTAGACGCGGTAATCTCCGATAATCGGTTTGGTATGTTTTCAAAAAAAATCACCTCAATTTATATTACTCACCAGCTTTATATTAAAACGGGAAATCGTTTTACAGAAAAAATCATACAACAGATTCATTATTATTTTATAAAAAAATACAAATATTGCTGGGTGCCTGATTCTAAGGAAAATGGATTAGCAGGAAAACTTTCGCACCCTCAAAAAATACCTTTCAACGTAATTTATATTGGTCCTTTATCCAGGTTTCAAATAATATTGAATACACAAAAAAAATATGGTCTTCTCATTTCCATTTCGGGGCCTGAGCCGCAAAGAACTATTTTTGAAAATATAATTTTAACGCAGCTTGCAAATTATAAAGGAAGTGCATTAATAGTAAGAGGGTTGCCTTCTGAGAAAAAAACGATTTCTTCCACTAATGAATTCGTAAAAATAACAAACCATCTGGCCGCAGAGGATTTTAATGAAGCATTGAATCAATCTGAAATAGTTATTAGCAGAAGCGGATATACTACCATTATGGACCTGGTAAAACTGAATAAAAAAGCAATTTTAATTCCAACACCCGGGCAAACTGAACAGGAATATTTAGCAGAGTATCTTTTGGAGAAAGGGTATTTCTATTGCACCTCACAAGAAAATTTTTCAATGACTGAAACGCTTAAAAAAGCGGGCGATTTCTCTTACATTACTCATAATATTCCTGCCGAAGAATACAAAAATGTTATTCGTGAATTTGTGCTATCATTAAAAACAGGCAATTTTGCATCACAATAATCTATTTTGAACTCACAGGTTAAAGCACATTTCGCCCTTCTTGGCACCAATCTTTTTTTTGCAATAAATTATAGTGCAATAAAATATTTCATCCTTAACCATTATGCAGGAGCATTCGGGATAAATATGATTCGCGTGGGTACCAGCTTAGTTTTATTTTGGATATTATTTTTATTTAAACCCGACAAAACAAGAATCCGCAGAAAAGATATTCCCGCATTTTTACTTTGTGCGCTTACCGCTATCGCTTTAAATCAGATGTTATTCATAAAAGGCTTGTCGTTTACATTGCCTATTCATGCCTCACTCCTTACTTTGATAACACCCATATTAATTACCATAATTGCTGCCAGAGTTTTAAAAGAAAAATTGACAATAGCAAAAGTGACAGGCCTGTTACTTGGAGTTTCAGGCGCTGTTTTACTGATAAGCGCCAGGGAAATAAGCGCTCCGGGCGACAATATCCTTCTGGGCGATTTTCTGGTTATATTAAGTTCCGTCGCTTACACCTTTTATTTCATACTGGTGAAGCCTCTTATGAAAGATTATTCACCTATACTAGTCACACGGCTGATTTTTACATTTGGCTTTTTTATGATTTTACCCATCAGCATCAATGAATTAAATCACATTACGTGGGAAGTATTTACTTTTAAAGATTGGTCGCTTCTTTTTTTGATTGCAATTCCCGGAACTTTTTTTGCCTATATTTTCAATGTGTACGGTATTAAAATATTAAGCGCCTCCACAGCCGGCGCTTATATATATTCGCAACCGGTATTTGCAGTTATTGTTGCTATGGTATTTTTAAAAGAAGAATTATCGTTTTATAAGATTATTGCAGCGATACTTATTTTTGCAGGCGTTTATTTATCAAACCGAAGAACGAACAACGGATAAATTTTAGAAACCAAACGGCATGGGTATTTAGGTAAATTATTTCGCTGAAATTTAGGCAAATACGAAAAAGCTTAAATAAATTCTTCTTCTAAGTCTTATAACAAATAAGAAACTGTCCTTAATGAAAATCCACGGAATGCTTTATCTTTAAATCTACTTGCAGGCATTTTAAAATCATAAGATGAAAGAAGAAATCATTAAAGTAGCCGGTACAATAATATTATTACATGAAAACAAATAAAATGCTGAACCTGAAGTTAAAAATTTGTTTTAATGAATTCGTTTAATGAAAAGCAGTAAAAATAAAGTCCCCAGGCTTTCTAAAAACATATTTCATTCGTTGCAAAACGGCAAAGAAGAATTGTTGAGCAGAAGTGAAGAATTGCAAAGCAATAATGAAGGACCGGCATCAAGTCCGAAAAAACAGCAAAGCACCAATGAAGAACTAATTGTGTTAAACCAAAAGCTCACTAACCTGGAAGAGCAGGTTACTTCTGCAAGAGATTATGCCGACGCCATCCTAACTACTATTCGTGAGCCTTTATTGGTATTAGATAAAAATCTGAGAGTAAAAACAGCCAATAATGCTTTTTACAAAACTTTCCTCTTAAATAAGGAGGAAACAGAAAATATTTTGATTTATGATTTAGGAAACAAACAATGGAATAGCCCCGGGTTGCGAAAATTGCTGGAGGATATTCTTCCAGAAAAATCAAAGTTTTCAGATTTCCCTGTACAATTTAATTTGCCCCACATTGGTAAGCGCAATTTGATGCTGAATGTGAGTGAAATAAAAGGTTCGGAGAAACTAATTCTATTGACGTTAGAAGATATTACTGAGGAATTTACCCTTGAATCTGAAAAAGCCAAACTTTTACAGAATTTTCAAAACATGCTGAAACAGGCGCCTGTAGCTATTTGTGTGCTGAAGGGCACAGATTACATTGTGGAAATGGCGAACGACCTTTATTTGCAACTGGTGGCAAAAGATAACGATTTTATCGGAAAGCCACTTTTTCAATCATTACCCGAAATAAAACTTCAAGGCATTAAAGAGTTACTTGATAAAGTAATTCACACAAAGTTGCCTTTTTATGGCAATGAAGTAAAAGTCAATTTGCAAAAAAATGACAAATCAGAAGAGGGCTTTTTCAATTTTGTATATTCACCTATCCATGAAGAGGATGCTACAATTTCAGGAATATTAATAGTAGCTACAGAAGTAACAGAGCACATATTATCGCACCGGAAAATAGAGGAAAGCGAACATCGTTATCACGAAATGATTTATTCTTCCATTTCACAGATTGCGATTTTGCAAGGAGAGGATTTTATAATTAGTATGGCTAACGACTCTATTATAGAGCAGTGGGGAAAAGGCAAAGATGTAATTGGAAAACCATTGATGGAAATATTGCCTGAATTGGAATCCCAGGGCATGAAGGAAATGTTGCAGAATGTGTATAAAACAGGTATCATTCACCGGGAAAATAAAATGCCTGTAAACTTGATCAGAAATGGTAAGGGAGAACTGGCCTATTTCAATTTTGTATATCAACCACAGCGCAACACTCATGGTGATATTGAAGGTGTGGCCATCATTTCTATAGAAGTAACGCCACAGGCAGTTTTTAATCAAAAAATAAAAGAGAGCAGGGAAAAATATTTCCAGCTTCTGCAAAATCTGCCGGTTGCCGTTTACACCTGCGATGCGGATGGATTTATCACTTATTACAATGATGCCGCTGTAGAACTGTGGGGTCGAAAGCCAGAATTGGGCATTGAAAAATGGGGAGGTTCATGGAAGAGTTTCCGGACAGACGGCTCTTTAATACCAAAAGAGGACCTTGCGATGGCTTTGGCAATTAAAGAAAAAAGATATGAAAATGGAGAAGAATTTAAAATAGAGCAGCCCGATGGAACTAAACGGTTTATTATCCCTTATCCGAGGATAAACCAGGATGCTGCCGGTAACATAACCGGGGCAGTAAACACAATGATTGACATTACGGAACTGAAAGAAGCCGAATATTCTATCCGCCAAAGCGAAAAACGTTTCCGCAACCTGGTAGAGCAGGCAACTACTGCAATGGCTGTTTTGCAAGGTCCTGAGAAAATTTTAACTGTGGTAAATGAAGCTATGCTTACCATTTGGGACAGAGATAAAACAATTATTGGAAAGAGGCTGTTAGATTTTATGCCGGAAATAGGAAGCCAACCGTTTCCAAAACTTTTGGAACAAGTGTACGATACCGGTAAAACTTACGTAGAGGAGGATGCGCTGGTTATTTTGGAGAGAAAAGGTAAGTTAGAAACTTTATACATGGATTTTAGCTATACCGCCTTACGTAATCATAATGACGAAATTGCAGGGGTTTTGATAAATGCAACAGATGTAACGGAAGCAGTAATTTACAAGAAACAATTAGAGGAAAGCGAAAAAAACTTTAGAAATATAATTGAACAATCGCCGGTGGCCATGTGTGTTCTAAAAGAGCCTGACTATAAGGTAGAAATTGCCAATGAACGAATGTTTGAAATATGGGGAAAAACTGCTGAAGAAGTAATGCACAAGCCGTTACTCGTTGGTTTACCTGAGATTGAAAATCAGGGAATAAAAGAATTGCTTGGAAAAGTATATTCCACAGGAGAAAGATTTACAGCTAATGAATATCAAATAGACCTTAACCGCAAAGGGAAATTAGAGACCATTTACGTGAACTTCGTATATGAAGCGCTCAGAGAAAGCGATAATACTATTTCGGGAATAATGGTGGTAGCAATTGATGTAACGGAACAAATAAAAGCAAGGAAGGAAAGTGAGATCCTGCAACAACAAAAAGATGATTTTTTGGGCATTGCAAGTCACGAATTAAAAACACCAGTTACTGTTCTTAAAGCATATTCACAAATATTGGGAAAAGTTTTATTAGAAAAAGGCAATATCCAGGAATCGAAAATGGCGGAAAAAATGGATGAACAGGCAAATAAACTAAATGACCTTATCATTGATTTATTAGATACCACTAAGATTAACTCCGGAAAATTGCAGTTTAATGATCATGAATTCGATTTTAATGAGTTGGTAAAAAGCATTCTTGATGAAATAAAATATACCACTCAATCACATTCCATCATTCAGGAATTGGATCATTCCTGTATTGTGCTCGCTGATAAAGAAAGGATAGGACAGGTAATTGATAATTTTATAACTAATGCGATCAAATATTCACCTAATTCTGATAAGGTTTTTGTACGGACAAAGTTAAAAAATGACGAAATTTATCTGAGCGTGCAGGATTTTGGAATAGGAATCAATCATGAAAATAAGGA
>JBDTEK010000160.1:0-8057 GCA_039922575.1 Ginsengibacter sp. | reverse complement strand
AAGAGCTCGCAGCATTATTGACGAAAGAATTAAAATTGTCAAATGGTCAAATGCCATCTTACAAAGCCACCGGAAAACAGGTTCCATGGCCGGACGAAATAGCGGCATATTAGTTATAAGAACTCATATTCTTGCTTAATAAAAATAAAAACGAAAAACGTGAAAAAACTATCCTGGTCGTTCTTTTTCCTTTGCCTGCTTTTAGCAGTTCAAACGAAAGCTCAGCAAAAACCCAACGTGCTAATTCTTTATACCGACGATTTGGGATACGGCGATTTGGGATGTTATGGGGCTACAGCGATTGCTACACCAAATATTGATTGGCTGGCGCAAAACGGATTACGATTTACGGATGCGCATTGCACGGCTTCAACGTGCACGCCTTCCAGGTTTTCAATGCTTTCAGGCAGATATGCCTGGAGAAAAAAAGGAACAAATATTTTACCGGGCAACGCGAATCTGACCATTCCAACCGACATCACAACTTTGCCAAAAGTTTTTCAGAAAGCAGGGTATTATACGGGTGTAGTGGGCAAATGGCATCTTGGTTTGGGCAACACATTTCCTATTGATTGGAATAAAGTAGTGTCACCCGGACCAAAAGAAATCGGCTTCGACTATTCCTTTATTTTTCCCGCAACGGCGGATCGTACACCAACCGTTTTTATGGAGAATCAAATGATCATTGGTCTGGATACTTCAGACCCGGTCGAAGTAAGTTACGATCATGCCTTTCCCGGTGAATTATTGGGAAAAGATCATCCTGAAATGCTGAAGATGAAAAATGATCCCACTCAAGGTCACGATCAACACATCTCAAATGGTATCGGCCGGATTGGCTACATGCAGGGTGGAAAGCGCGCGGAATGGACTGACGAGGAATTGGGATTTACGTTCAATACTAAAACTATCGGGTTTATTGATGAAAGCCTGAAAGAAAAGAAACCATTTTTTCTTTATTATGCTATTCATGACATTCATGTTCCGCGGATGCCGGCAAGTATTTTTAAGGGAAAAAGCAAGCTCGGTTATCGCGGCGATGCCATTCTGGAAATGGATCATACGGTCGGCGTTATATTGGAAGCATTAAAACAGCGCGGCCTGTTAAACAATACTCTCATCATTTTCAGCAGCGACAACGGACCGGTAATGAATGACGGTTATTTGGATCAATCTGTAGAAAGCTCTGTGGCAGAGCATTACAAAGCGGCCGGTATTTATCGTGGCGGAAAATACAGCGTACTTGAGGGCGGCACCCGCATTCCATTTATCGTCTATTGGGCGAATCAAATTAAACCCAATACCGTTTCCAATGCCTTATTTACGCAGGTGGATCTGATGGCTTCGTTTGCAGAAATGTTCGAACAAAAATTACCGGCAAATGAATTTACCGATAGCCGTAATTATTTGACCACAATGATAGGGAAAAGTGAAAAAAGCCGCGACCAGATTATCGAACAGCCGCTCAACAGCGCCCTTGCAATCGTCAAAGACGGTTGGAAATATATCGCTCCAAGCGATGGAGTGCCTTTAATGAAAGAGGTAAATATTGAAACAGGATTCAGCAAAGAAGATCAATTGTACAATTTAAAAAACGATCCGCAGGAATTAAATAATGTCGCATCAAAAAATCCTAAAAAATTAGCAGAACTAAAAACATTATTAGCGAAAACGAAAGCCGAATTTGAATAAAAGGTTTAGGTCTTTTGCCAGTTTATAAGTTCGATAACGGATCAAATTTATATTTTGTGATTAAAATGATGACGGATTAGTCCAAAAAAATGCTTCAGATTAAGCAGGATTGAAACTGGAGTAATATAAGGGCTGAAAATAAATGAGATCTTAAACAAACGATCAATGAATTACCATGTTTAAAAAAATACCCGGGATAAATACCCGGAAAAATTCAAATTTTTCACAGCAATCTAAAAGCCAATACTTAAAGCTTTTATTGCCGCCAAGGATAAAACTCTTCACAGGACTGATATTTATGGCATTCACAATTCCATCATGCCATAATGCGATTGATAAAAATGCAGTGGTTGCGGCAGTGAATGATTCTGCTCATTCCTGCATGAAAGTGCCCCAGCGGTTTTCTAATCATTTAACTGATTCATCCATCACGAATAACGGTGATACATCCGTTGCCGGAATGTCCTATATAAAAGGAGGAACCTTTATGATGGGCGGAGATAACAACCAGGCAAGCGCAGACGAATATCCAAAACATGAAGTGCAGGTGGATGGTTTTTGGATGGATAATTCAGAAGTTACCAATGCACAATTTCAAAAGTTTGTAAATGCCACGCATTATATTACCACAGCCGAAAAAAAACCAGATTGGGAAGAAATGAAAGGCACGCTTCCACCCGGAACGCCAAAGCCCCCGGATAGTATGATGGTGGCTGCTTCATTAGTATTTCATCAAACTTCCGGCCCGGTTGACCTGCAAGATTATGGCCAATGGTGGAGTTGGGTAAAAGGTGCGGATTGGAAACATCCTGAAGGCCCTAATAGCAACATTAAAGGAAAAGAGAATTATCCTGTAGTACAGGTAAGCTGGTACGATGCAATGGCATATTGCAAGTGGGCCGGGAAACGATTGCCTACCGAAGCGGAATGGGAATTCGCAGCAAGGGGAGGACGGGAAAATCAAATTTATCCCTGGGGAAATGAACCTATAAATTCAGGTAAACCGAAAGCCAATTCATGGGGAGGAAATTTCCCATATTTCAATAATAAAAAAGATGGGTTTGTTGGTATTGCTCCTGTAAAATCTTTCGCAGCAAACGGTTACGGTTTGTATGATATGGCCGGCAACGTTTGGGAATGGTGCAGCGATTGGTATGATGCCAATTATTATAAGTCTTTAAATAATTCAATTGCAGTCAATCCAAAGGGGCCAGATAAAAGTTTTGATCCCACGGATAATTATACTCCAAAAAGAAGTTTGCGCGGAGGAAGTTTTTTATGCAATGACACTTATTGCAGTGGTTATCGGGTGGCACGCCGAATGAAAAGCAGTCCGGATACGGGTTTAGAGCATACAGGGTTTCGTTGTGTAAGGGGTAGAAGCTAATGTAATTTCGATAAATTTACCAGGAAAAATGTTTTAGGCATTTAACTTAGTAAGAGAAATAAAGTAGCTTAGGAAGTGGCGAATACTTTTTATGAATTACCAATTGCCCTTCTATCAATACATTGCGCCAGAAAGGCTTCGGCCCGGTATCGCCACTTTTATTTTCCAACAATAATTGAAAATAGAACAATCGGTTGCATGCCTTTTGCAATCGTTTGCATAAATTATATTTCAAATTTTCATAAATTCAGTTGCAGCTTTTTCAAATAAATAATGCCAATTTAGTGTAACAAACGCGGCTATGGCAAGCTAAAGAGAGTTATTGTGCTATATGATAATCAATTGATCAGTACATCTGAAGGCGAGGGATAATGTTTATTTCATTTTTTAATTGTAATAACTAATCGGTTTTTGTACGACAAATATCTCTTTAAGGTGATTGTTTTTATGATTATATTTCGTTTCATTTTTGTTTCATTTAATGAACACCTCAATACTTATTTATGAAGATTTTAATAGATCATTTACACCAAAAAAGAGCCATTTTATTCGCATTCATATTCTCTTTACTACCTTGTTTTTCTCCTGCACAGGCACATCAAGATACTAAAGAGTTTAATGAATCGCCAAACCAAAATGAAACTATCATTCGTGCAAAAAAGATAAACCCAACTACCATTGAGTTATCACTTTCTAATGATCATCGGATGCTGATTGATTTCTATGGGGAAAATATTTTCAGGATTTTTCAGGACAATTCAGGGGGAATGATCAGAGATCCGGAAGACAGACCTGAAGCGAAAATTCTGGTTAACAATCCTAGAAAATCTGTTTCCACTTTGAATTTGACCGATGAAAATGGATCCATAAATATCACTACCGGAGAAGTAATGGTTCAGTTCGATAAAAAAAACTCGCTAATGAAGGTTGTTAATCTGAAAACCAATATGGTAGCAATTGAAGAAGTTAAGCCTGTTGAATTTGATAAACAGAAAGTAGTCCTTACTTTAAAGGAAAACCCCAATGAATATTTTTATGGTGGAGGAGTGCAGAACGGACGATTTTCTCATAAAGGAAAAGCCATCTCTATCGAAAATCAAAACAGTTGGACAGATGGCGGAGTGGCTTCCCCAACACCGTTTTATTGGTCTACTAACGGGTATGGTGTCATGTTTTATACCTTTAAAAAAGGGAAATACGATTTTGGTTCCAAAGAAAAAGGCATTGTAAAGTTATCTCATGAAACCAATTACCTGGATGTATTTTATATGATTAATGTGGATGCTGTAGCTATTTTAAACGACTACTATCAATTGACTGGAAACCCGATCCTGTTACCTAAATTTGGTTTTTATGAAGGTCACCTCAATGCCTATAACAGAGATTATTGGAAAGAAGATGAAAAAGGAATTTTGTTTGAAGATGGCAAACGATATAGCGAAAGTCAAAAGGATAATGGAGGAATTAAAGAATCACTGAACGGAGAAAAAAACAATTATCAGTTTTCTGCCCGGGCAGTTATAGACAGGTATAAAAAACACGATATGCCCTTTGGGTGGTTGTTGCCCAATGATGGTTATGGTGCAGGTTACGGGCAAACATCGACCCTGGACAGCAATATTCAAAACCTGAAAAGTCTGGGAGATTATGCCCGTAAAAACGGGGTAGAGATTGGCCTTTGGACTCAATCTGACCTTCACCCCAAACCGGAAGTTAGTGCGCTTCTTCAAAGAGACATTGTAAAGGAAGTAAGAGATGCCGGTGTGCGGGTGCTAAAAACAGATGTTGCCTGGGTGGGTGCAGGATATTCTTTTGGATTGAATGGTATTGCTGACGTTGCGAACATCATGACTTATTATGGAAATAACAGCAGGCCATTTATCATCTCTCTTGATGGATGGGCAGGCACACAACGGTATGCAGCCGTATGGTCGGGAGATCAAACCGGCGGCGTTTGGGAGTATATCCGTTTTCATATTCCCACTTATATCGGTTCCGGACTATCCGGCCTGCCCAATATCACTTCTGATATGGACGGCATTTTTGGAGGGAAAAACCCGGTTGTTAATACGAGGGATTTCCAATGGAAAACATTTACTCCAATGCAGCTTAATATGGATGGCTGGGGGGCTAATGAAAAATACCCGTTTGCTTTAGGCGAGCCAACAACTTCTATCAACCGTTGGTATTTAAAACTCAAATCTGAGCTGATACCTTATACCTATACTATCGCCAGGCAAGCTGTTGATGGAATGCCAATGATCAGAGCCATGTTTTTGGAGTATCCCAATACTTTTACTAAAGGAAAATCAACTGAATATCAGTTTTTATATGGGCCGGATTTTTTAGTCGCACCCATTTATCAGGAAACTAAATCCGACAAAGATGGTAATGACATTCGTAATGGAATTTATTTACCTGAGGGATCGTGGATTGATTATTTTACCGGAGATAAATATGATGGTAATCGAATCCTGAACAATTTTGATGCACCCATCTGGAAGTTGCCGGTATTCGTTAAAAATGGGGCTATTATTCCCATGACGAATCCTAACAACAATGTTTCAGAAATCAATAAGGATGTCAGGATGTATGACATCTATCCATCCGGAACAAATTCCTTTACAGAGTATGATGACGACGGACGCACAGAAGCTTATAGAACTGGCAAGAGCACGACCACGTTGATTCAATCTGAAGTCGAAAAGAATAATGTCAAAATAATCATTCATCCAACCAAAGGAAATTTTAATGGTTTTGTAAAGGAGAAAACAACTGAATTCAGAATAAATGTAACCGGGAAACCCAAAGCGATATCCGCTAAACTTGGGATTAAAAACGTGAAGCTTTTCGAAGTAAATTCAATGAATGAATTTCTAAAAAAGGAAAATGTATACTTCTTTGAGGCTGCTCCCAACATCAATCAATTTGCCACAAAGGGAAGTGAATTTGAGAAGAAAATTATTGTTAAAAATCCGTTGCTACATGTAAAACTGGCCCCAACAGATATTACAGTAAACGAAACAATATTAAATATTAGCGGATTTATCTTCGATCCTTCCGATAAATACCGTGTTACTAATGGGCCTTTAACTGCACCTGTTTCTGCGCAGGTAAAAAAAGAGAATGCAACAGCCTACACGTTGAAACCAACCTGGAATAAAGTAGCCAATGCTGACTACTACGAGATAGAATTCAATGGCATGCTTTATTCAACGATAAAGGATACCGGATTGTTATTTGAGGGCCTGGAGCCGGAAACCAATTATTCTTTTAAAATCCGGGCGGTAAATAAAGATGGATTCTCCGTCCTTACCGGATTTAGTGCTTCAACCAAAGCCGACCCATTAGGCTTTGCCATTCGTGGTATCGTGGCAAAAACCACTGCTGAAAACCAGGATGAGTCAGGAATTGATAAACTATTCGATTTTGACGAAAGCACTATGTGGCATACCAAATGGGGAGTTAATTCTGTTCCTTTTGATATAGTGATCAATTTGAAAACGATCAATCACTTAGATAGATTTGAATATTTGCCGCGTGCTGATGGTAGAAATGGGGTCTTGCTGAAAGGACACGTTTATTATAGCCATGACAAAGAAAACTGGATAGACGCCGGTGCATTCGAGTGGGCAAAAAACGGAGAAATAAAAGTATTTGATTTTAAAAATCACCCGGTTGCTCAATATATTAAACTGTCCATCGAAGAGGCCGCTGGCGGATTTGGTTCGGGCAGGGAATTATATGTATTCAAAGTGCCTAATACCCCGAGTTATATCCCCGGTGATATTAATAGTGACCGCCTGATTGATAGAAATGACCTGACTTCTTATACCAACTATACCGGATTGAGAAAAGGGGATGCTGATTTTGAAGGATACATCAGCAATGGAGATATCAATAAAAATGGTCTCATTGATGCTTATGACATTTCCGTTGTGGCGACACAATTGGATGGTGGTGTAGATGATAAAAAAATAGAGAAAGTGGCCGGCAGGATCACGCTGAGTACTGCTAAACAAAACTATACCAAAGGGGAAGTTATTGATGTTATTGTAAAAGGAACAGACCTCCGGTCAGTAAATGCACTGAGTTTTGCCCTCCCCTATAATCCTTCTGATTATGAATTTTTGGGCGTAAAATTGCTCAATATGAAACAGATGGATAATCTGACTAACGACCGGCTTCATACCAATGGGGTAAAAGCGTTGTATCCTACGTTCGTAAATGTTGGCAATAAGGAGGCACTTGAAGGAACTTCTGATTTGTTTCTTTTAAAATTTAAGGCTAAACGGAATGTAAAATTCGATCTGAAAATGAAGGATGAATTTCTGGTTGATAAAAATTTGAATACGGTTGAGTAAAAGAGTAGTAATATTTAAAACCTGAAAAGTTTTTGAAAACCTACATACCATCAAAGGCATTATGGATGAAAATCATCGGATCACACTACTACACGGATTAAGAGGTTGATAAATTCTAAGAAAATTGAATTGCTTCTTTAAAATGAATCGGATAATACCTGGAAAACAAGGCAATAATTTTTTGAGCAATCCCTTATTATCCTGGTAACACTTTTAAAATGTTTATAATGAAAAAGGAATCACTATTTTTTATTTTTCTATTTCTTTCTGTCGCATCATTTGCCCAGAAAATTCCATACACAAATTGTAATGAGTGTTGGAATGCCGATTCTTTAGGTAACCACCGGGTGGTAATTGATTTCAGGGGCAACGGTAGCCTGGCAAAAGTAACTATCCCGTGGAGGCGAAGAGATTACCATCCTGAACTGAAAAGGATAATAGTGCAAGATGCCCAAACAGGCAGGAAGGTACTCAATATAAAATCGGGTACACTTAACCGTGAGTATGGCGAAATATACTTTGAACCTGTTTCCGGCAAAGGCATTTATTATGTGTATTACATTCCTTATAAAAACGAAGGAAGGTCAAATTATCCCAAAGGTGTTTACTTAAAA
>JBDTEK010000159.1:0-9714 GCA_039922575.1 Ginsengibacter sp. | reverse complement strand
CAGAACGGCGCCAGTCGGCACTAAAATTTTTTGAGAAGGAATTTGATACAGATAAGTAAAATGAGCAGAGAAGGACAGCCGGGAAAAATACGGTAGTTGAGAGGGGATTTTTCCCGTTGCAGAAAGGTGAATGAGAAAATAGATTTAAGGGGGAAATTTATTAATAAAACCCTTAATATCCATGATACCCCTGTAATCCAAAAAGGGAATAAAAGGCGTAGTAGTTTGGGACCTGCGGCCAACCATGAAAACGTTTGAAGAAATATTCTTAACATCATTGTCTTTTCATCAGATGGGTAGAATTAGCTAAAATATTTTTTAAAATATTATTTTATGCTCAATAATTCAGTTTTAAATGTGGTTATCAGCCTTATATTTATATTCCTGTTATATAGCCTTCTGGCTACCGCATTACACGAGGCCTTATCAAATATTTTCCAAGGCAGGGCAAATACACTTTATAAAGGGATAAAGCAAATGCTCACTAATACAAATCTGAAACAAAACACGTTTGCCCGTATAGGAAATTATTTATGGTGTAAGTTGATTGATTCGTGGGGATGGCTAAAATCATGGTTTTCCGATAAAGAAGAAGTTGATGCTCTATACAATAGATTCTATCATCATCCTATCATTAAAAATTATGGTGAAAATGCAGTTTTCAGTAAGCCTTCTTATTTAGATGCCGGAAATTTTTCAAATATATTAGTTGATACAATTAAAAATCTTGACCCTACCAAAGAATTATTAAAAGCAGATTTTGCGATGATAAAAGATATTATTTACAGGTATTCTGAAAATGGTCTTGAAAAAATCCCGGATAGCCCTCCTGATGAATCAACAAATGTAAAAATTAGTAATCCGGTAATTGATTGCGAAACTTTTAAAATATTAAATTATCATTTAAATGAAGCCGCTGGCGATCTTAATGTATTTAAACAAAGACTTGAGAAATGGTTTAATGATTCCATGGATAGGGTAAGTGGATGGTATAAAAGACACACACAATTCCTGCTGCTTCTTATTGGATTATTTATGGCTATCACACTAAACATAGATACAATTGGTATTACTAACTACTTATCCAGGCATAAACAAGAATCGGAAATTTTAGCTAATATGGGTGCCATAGCAGTCAAAGATTCTTCATTTAAATCTACAACTGATTCTATCTCAAAGAAAAATCTAAATAACTTAATAGTGGAAAGCGATTCGGTAAGTAATATATTAGGTCTTGGATGGGGAAATTATGGGCAAAAAGATAAAGCATTTGTAGCTTCTCTTAAAAATAATAACCCCGGATGGATAGCAAAGTTATTTAGTTTCATTAATGGCAAAAGCGCCTTATATGATAGTCTCAATAAACCCATTCATTTAAAAGAAGATACTATCTCTAATAGGTTATTTAATAAATACGGATTTTATATAAAAAGGCAATATGTATATAGCAAAATAGATTTGACAAAATTTATAGGCTTTCTTATTACTGCCATTGCTATAAGCCTTGGGGCTCCATTTTGGTTCGACTTATTAAGCAAAATTGTAAATCTGCGCTCGTCAGGTAAACCAATAAATCCAAGCGGCAGTACTTCTAAAAAAAATAATTCAGATGGTTCAATAATTGAAGGATAAGATAGGCATACAAGTCCCTCTCAAAAAAAACATATCATGCACTTCCTCAAAATAAAACGGGTATTCAATTAATAATAAATGAAAAAGGAAAAGGATTATAATTATTACAATCTTACCCATTTTTCAATATTAAAGGTTACATAAGGAATAACTTTTTCCATGAAGCCTGATTTTTTAAATTGTTTCTGATGATGTGTTGCAACCCAAAATGTTTTTTTATAAAATAATCGTGCTTTCAATCTTTAAAAAATTAATTCAAAATATTTAAAATAATGACTGAGGAACCCACAACCACTTCCATTAATATTTCGTCTGATAAAACTTCTGATTTTTTAAACTTATCTCCCGGAGATACTTATAAAGGCGAAACTATATTAGACGTATTATTTGTAACTGAAAAATATATTATTTATACAACGGTACAAACACCCAAGAAATTAAATTATTATTACTCCGATGATAAATGTGGTGAAAATTTAACCCGAATCCAAAAGGAATTAGTGAAGCTAATAGCGGCATTGAGAATCAATGATGAACTTGAAGACAATTGTTATTATATCGGATCTATTTATTCAATTTGTTTTGATGGAGATATAGAAGGTGCGAAGGAACTGATAGCTGCTTTATATTCACAGTCTTCAATTGGTGAAGAAATCAGAAAGAAGGGCAAAATAAATTATTTATCTTTTTGCCTTAGCCTGACACTTCTGGCAATTGCATTATCAATTATCTTACATTATTGGACTGATAAAATCTATATAGACTTTACAAGATATTTTTTAATAGCAACATTTGGAAGTATTGGAGGCTTTATGTCTATTGCCATTAAAATCAGTTATTCAAAATATAACTTCGATAAAGACAAAACTGTTCAAATATTATCGGCAATTTCAAGAATATTTATTTCTATGTTTTCTGCGGTAGCGGTTTATATTTTTATTCAATCTAATCTGCTATTGGGTCTTTTAAAAGCTGGTAATGTTTTTGTGTTCTATTCCTTTGCAATATTAGCGGGTTTTAGTGAGACATTAATTCCGGATATATTTAAGATAGTAGAAAAACAAACAACGGACAAACTGAATAATCCACCTGGAAAGTAGCTCCGCTTTTTCTATACTATATATATTATAAGGAGCACGTGATTTACTATTTATCAAAATAGAAGAGCTGGTAATTTCCGGGCATTTCTTCAACTTACATGCTTAATGTTTCACCATAGATCATGTGCATGATTATTTTGCATCAGGGTTTGCACCGTTCCAATTTGCATATCCACTTTCAGTAAAGATGGCATCTTTATAAACTATCAAGAGCAACTAAACTTCCTAAATCAACTTCCTTTTAAAATACCTAAATTCAAAGTTTACAATTTATTCCCTTTCCCGTGAATAGATATTTTAAAGGAATTCTATCTTTACGATTCAGGCAAAACCTTAATATTAAAGGGAGAAGAGGAATAAAAAATAAATATGACAATACACACATTGTATTTAAAAAGCTACTTTAAAAGATCTGCGGCTTTATTCTTTTTTTTATTAATCTCAATTATTCCCCATTTGGTTGCGGCTCAGGATAATAACCTGCAAGGGCACGCAAGGTCGCTGATCAACCTGCTTGATTATGTTTCGCAAGATTATGCAAAGGCAGTAAAAGATGGGCAAATAATAAATGCTTCTGAATACAATGAAATGATTGATTTCTCCGGAGAAACTATTTCGATTTTTGACTCTGTGGCTTCAAAAGTTCATGTTGAAAATAAAAATGAAATTTCCCGGGAACTGCTCTCACTGCACAATTCAATACAACAAAAAGTTTCTAAAGATGCTATTGCGGAAAATGCACAGCAGATAAAAAAGCAAATTATGCTGCTTCATCTCATTGATATTTCTCCGGTCCATTATCCTGATATTGCTTCAGGAAGGAAACTTTTTCGCGCAAATTGCCAGTCGTGCCACGGCAAAAACGGTGAAGGTGATGGACCTGCAGCGGCAACATTTACTCCGCCCCCTTCCAATTTTTTGGCCAACTCCTTTATGCAGAATGTCTCCCCATTGCAGGTTTTCAATACTACGCGCCTGGGTGTGAAAGGAACTGGAATGCGTGCTTTTGACGAGCTATCAGATGCGCAGGTGTGGCAAATTGCTTTTTATATAAAATCGCTCGGGTTCGAAAATACGTTTTCCTCCCGGAAGGATTCTCTTGAAAAAATCTTCAAAAAAATCCAGCACGAAAACCCTCTTTCAGATATTGCGCATCTTTCAGATAAGGAATTGGGATCAAGATTTCCACAAAATGAAAGAGAAATAAGTATTGCAGCCCTTCGCCTTCATCGCAGAGGCAATAATGAAAATACTTCTCTTAACCTGGCGGCTGAATACCTCGATGATGCATTGCAACTTTATAAAAATAACAACGCTACTCTTGCAGAAGAAAAAGCGTTGTTTGCCTACCTGGATGGTGTAGAGCCGGTAGAGCAGCAGCTTACAGCGATAGACGCCAACATTGTAAATGAGCTGGAAACCAGGATGAATGCCGTTAGGGCATCAATAAAAAAAGGGAAACCTGTTGCGGAGGTGGAACAAAATATAAAAGACGCAAAAATTTCTATTGCATCAGCGTCACAGTTACTTGGTGAGCAGCAATATACCTTTTGGTTTTCTTTCCTCATTGCCGCATCCATTTTATTGCGCGAAGGATTAGAAGCCGTTTTGATCATTGTTACCATTTTAAGTTTACTTCAATCATTACAGGCACGGCGTGCCATAAGATGGGTCCATGCCGGATGGATCACAGCCGTTGCGATAGGTGTAGCAAGTTGGTTCTTCACCGGATGGCTCATGTCTTTTGGCTCTCAAAATCGCGAATTGATCGAGGCAATTGGATCCGTCATTGCCGTAGTTATCCTTATGTACGTTGGCTTTTGGCTGCACAACAAAACGGAGGCTAAGAAATGGCAGCATTTCATTAATTCACGGATAACGGGTTTGCTTGATGATAAGAAGATGTTTGGACTGGCGTTTATTTCTTTCATTGTGGTATTTCGGGAAGCATTTGAATCTATCCTTTTTCTTTCGTCCATGCAGTTGCAGGTGGGCGATGAAAGTAGCAATGGAGTTTGGATTGGCGCCGTTTCAGCAATTATCGCGGTAATACTACTCGCATGGTTGCTACTTCGTTTTTCGGTACACATACCTATAAGAAAATTGTTTCAGTATAGCGCCATTATCATTATGATTCTTGCAGTAGTACTTGCAGGGCAGGGTGTGCATGCTTTTCAGGAAGCCGGATTGATATCTGTTACCAGTATTCCAATTAATTTCCATTTGGGGGTCCTCGGTATATTTCCTACTGTAGAAACCTATTCCGCCCAGATAATAGTGGGTCTTCTCACTTTTCTGATGTGGTGGAGAAGAAAAGTAAAATCAGCATGAAAGAAGTGTGTTTAATAATGTCGCAAAAAGTTGGCAGTCTTCAAAACTTCCTTCCTACAATCATAAACACCTTTGCAAGGTTGGCAACTTTTAATAAGAAGCGACAATTTGAATTGCATTCCATAAAAGAGGACCTACATTTAACAATAATGGCGCCTTAGCTTCCCAAAATTAGGCTAAAGGGATTGTTAGGCATTACAAAAGAGGCGATACAAGCCGGGCAATTTTTTGCCACAACTTTTTAAACTTCGACCGGTTAGCCCATTCCATCAGGTCAATTTTTTCAGCATCTTTTAAATCATTATAAAAAATATCACTTAGCTGACCCGCAATCTCAGCATCATACACAATTGCATTCACTTCAAAGTTGAGGTCAAAACTCCTGAAATCCATATTAGCGGTTCCAACTATGGCCACTTCTCTATCAGTAACCATTGTCTTCGCATGTACAAATCCTTTGGTGTACAGATAAATCTCAACACCCACTTTCATCAAATCATCATAATTAGATTGTGCTGCAGAATTGACAAGCAAAGAATCTCCTTTTTCAGGCACCAAAATTTTTACAGAAATGCCACTTAAAGCTGCGATAACAAGTGCATCTTTTAGACTTTCGCCTGGAATAAAATAAGGTGTAGTAATAAGGATTTCTTTTTTTGAAAGGTTGATTGCCTGCAAAAGAGAGAACAAAATAGTCGGTGTTTCAGAATCAGGGCCGCTCGCAGCGATCTGAACTACCTTATCTTCTCCAGTAGAAAAAGAATTTTTACGGGGAAAAAAATTTTCATCGGGAGGTAGCTTTTTATTAGCGCAAAAGTTCCAGTCGCCCATGAAAAGATATTGCAGGTAATGCACTCCGGGGCCGTCAATCCTAATATGTGTATCGCGCCAGAAAATCTGATTTGTATCGCCGGCTTTGTTGATATATTTATCACTTACATTAATGCCGCCAACAAATGCAGTATGCCCGTCAATTACAATTATTTTACGATGATTACGATAATTGATCCGGTTAGCGAAGCGAATAAAAGAAATTTCAAAAAACGGAAAAGCTTTTACGCCATTGGCTTTCAAATGTGTTACGAAGTTTTTGCGAATAGAGCGGCTGCCAAAATCATCATAAATAAACCGTACATCTATACCTTCTTTGGCCTTCCGGATCAAAATATCTCCAATCTCATTTCCTATTTCATCATCTTCATAAATGTAATACTCAATATGGATATGGTTTGTAGCTTCTTTTAATGCATTTAATACTTCAGGGAATTTGTTTTCTCCGTTTACTAAAAGCTTTACCGAATTGCTTGATGTCAAAGGGCTTTGGCTGTCATTCATCAGCATATAAGCCAGTTCTTTACTGCTTTGCACCGAAGCATCACTTTCATCAAATGTTTGTTTGGAATAATGATATAAATCTTCCTTTAATTTTTTAGCGATGTCATCATTATCAATAAGCTTTTTAGAATACATCTTTTTGTTGCGGTAATTAATACCGAAAAAGAAATAAAACGCCATCCCACCAAAAGGAAAAAAAATGGCAAATAACAGATAAGCTAAAGTTTTTGTAGTAGATTCCGTGTCATAAATGATGCGCAGACAAACTACAATTAAAACAAGGATATATACAATTTCGTAAACGAGAAGCCAATTCATAAGTATGTTCTTTTTGCCCGGTATTAAAAGATTTTTTTTAATTCCATACTAAAAAGCCACGAGTGTAGAATCTTAAAAGTAATCTAAATTAGATAGGAACTCCAAATTTCCTGATCTCCTCTTATTTGATAACAAACCCGTTTTCGTTAAACAACTAAAAAATCCTACTAATTTACAGGGAGCCAAATAACTCAATTGGTCACATCCAAAATTGTCGCGTGGTCTTACTGATTGTGAGCGGTGA
Organism: Ginsengibacter sp.; assembly: GCA_039922575.1. Lineage (GTDB taxonomy): Bacteria > Bacteroidota > Bacteroidia > Chitinophagales > Chitinophagaceae > Ginsengibacter. The sequence continues at coordinate 2,754 of JBDTEK010000159.1, read as the reverse complement.
GAACACCGCCCACTTCGCACTGCCCCGTTTGGTGTCCTCACCAACCGGCGAAAAATTGGGATGCATCCATTCAATTGTTGTTGAAAGGACTATACACAATAAGGAGTTGATTAGCGGGTTTATAGAGAGTCAGCTTCCAGGCTTTGATTCCGGCGATTCCTGGTCCAGTCAATCAGCGATCGCATGATCTCAATCAGTATTTTCAAGGTGCGCCATCATAAAATTATTGGATGTAAACATGTAAATTTGCTGGTGGCTATTTTCTTATTTTAATATAAGCAGGAGTTTACTAAATATTATTATATGCTATCACCAGTTTCTGATCAATTATTTGTTTATAGCTCTCTTCGCAAGGGTTTTCAGCAGAGTGCTTATTCTTATATAACTCAGTTTTTCACTTTTAAAAATAAGGCAAAAGTAAAGGGTGTTTTAAGTGATTTAGGAAATCAGGCAGTTGCAACTCCCGCAAACGGGGACGCATTTATTGTTGGTGAATTATATGAGTTGAAAAACAATGTGGATTTCTCATATGCCATAGGACAATTAGACGGCTATGAAGGGTTGATCACAGAACAAGATGAAAAACCATTATATCGAAGAGAATTAACAACAGTATTCACTGATGATGGAAGTGCTATCAAAGCGTGGATCTATTGGTACAACGGAGACGTCAGTGGGATGCCCGTAATATCCTCAGGGGACGTTTTAGAATATTTGGAATCGAAAAAGCATTGATGTCATTGAATAAAAATGAATGAAAGGATACGTTTCAATTTGTATGCTTTATTAATAACCGGGCCCCATCGTATCCTATAAAAAAATTAGTTGTTTTGGTATCATACGGTTTTTTTTAAATTTCATAAACAAAGCATGCAGTCTCCGTTAAATGAAATATTTGAATTCAAACAATTGCAGCAACAGTTCCGGGCTCAATATGAATCTTTTTTTCCTGATAGGATGGCCATGGAAACAATTGTTATTGTTCCAAGTCTCACGTTAGATCCTGAAATATTAGCGAAAATAGATGGTATCATTCACTATGAAGAACGGATGCTTTGCCTGTTGATGTTATTGCGAAGGCCGAATACTCATGTAGTATTTCTCACCAGCATGCCTGTTCATAATATTATAATGGATTATTACTTGCACCTGTTGCCGGGTATTACTAACTACCATTCGCGCCAACGATTAACAACACTCAGTTGTTTTGATGCTTCCAATAAATCTCTTACACAAAAAATTCTGGACCGGCCCCGATTAATTGAACGCATCCGCAAAAGCATTCCACAGGGACACAAAGCCCATATGGCCTGCTTTAATGTAACAGAGGCAGAACGTTCCCTTGCCGTTAAGCTTAACATACCTATCTATGGATGCGACCCTGACCTGCTTTATCTTGGAACAAAAAGCAATAGCAGGAAAATATTTAAAGACTGCCATATTACTACGCCTCCGGGCTTTGAAGACCTTAATTCCGAAGAGGATATTATCAATTGTTTACTAAGTTTGAAAACTACATTCCCTGCTTTGCAAAAAGCGGCGATCAAGCTGAATGAGGGTTTCTCCGGCGACGGGAATGCTGTGTTTTCTTTTGAAGAGATGCCTGTAGGTGAGCAATTAAGAAGCTGGATTAAAGAAGTGCTTCCACACCGTTTACAAATAATAGCGCATGATCTGACCTACGAAACCTTTATGGGAAAATTTCGTGAAATGGGTGGCATTGTAGAAGCCTTTATTGATGGGAAAGAGAAACATTCTCCTTCGGTACAATGCATAATTGACCCCTTAGGTAACTCAGTTGTTTTTGCTACCCATGACCAGGTTCTTGGCGGTGACCATGAGCAGGTATTTCTTGGCGCACATTTTCCGGCTAATATGGAATATGCAGCAGACATTGGCAAATTGGGAAAACAAGTAGCAGAAAAATTAAAAGACCAAGGCGTGATCGGAAGGTTTTCGGTTGATTTTATTTCTGTAAAAGAAAACAACGAATGGAAGCATTATGCTATCGAGATCAATTTGCGAAAAGGCGGTACTACACATCCCTACCTTATGTTACAATATTTAACTGACGGGAATTATGACGCATCTACTGCCACTTATCATACAGCAATCGGGCAGCCCCGGTATTATTTTTCTTCAGACAATCTGCAAAGTGAATGTTATAAAGGACTAACTCCTCACGACCTTATAGAAATATCTACCGCCAACGATCTTTTATACAATAGCAGCATCCAGCAAGGTGTCATCTTTCACATCATCGGCGCTTTATCGCAATATGGAAAGCTTGGTATTTTATGCATTGGTGCCACTCCCGAAATAACCACCGGGCTGTATAAAAAAACGGTTGATGTATTAAACAGGGAAAAGCACTCTTAGCTAATTATCACAGCCAATTGAAAATAATACGATTCAAATAAAATAAAGATCAGTAAAATCTTTACCTGGTCCAGGCCTCAGGTATGGGAATTCTGTTACTAAAATTTTCCGGCGTTTACTTGACTTGGAACAGTATTTGGTTTTTTAGAAAACATTATCCTTTATCAAATGATCCGGAAAATCTCCCACTCTTTCACAACAAAGCTGATCCATCACCTGCTGCATTTGTCTTTTTAAAATAACAATAGTATGATTGGCGCCTTCCTCGCCAAGCGCAGCAACTCCATACATAAACGTTCTTCCTAAAAAAGTAAACTCCGCTCCCGAAGCCAGTGTCCTCGCGATATCCGGGCCGGAACGCATGCCGCTGTCCAT
>JBDTEK010000158.1:0-13710 GCA_039922575.1 Ginsengibacter sp. | reverse complement strand
AAGATAAGCCAGGTAATACCCACGCAAAAGCCTGCAATGACGTCGCTGGCGTAATGTACACGCAAATAAATCCGGCTGAGGCCGATTAATAAAACAAGCGCAATAAAAAAAACAGAAAGACAAAGACGGATCCACTTATCTTTTACGTACTGGAAAATAATGTAAAGGAGTAGGCCATAAAAAGTGACACTCATTAATGCATGACCGCTGGGGAAACTATATCCTGCAGCCTGTACCAATAATGGATCGGACGGGCGTGGTCTTACAAAAGTCAATTTCAAAATAAACATAAGCAGAAGGCTGCTGATGGCAATAGCTGAGATCTTTATAGACAACCAGCGTTTTTTTTCAACAAATAAAAACCAGGTAATTAAAATAAGATTAGCCGGAATCAAAAATAAATGTGTTCCCAAAAAAGTGAAAAATTCCATTACCTCCGTGTTCAAATTGTTGATGTGACCATCTACAAAAATAAACGCTTTGGCATCGAACGGATAGCTATTGCCGGCGAAAATATTTTTTGCAATAAGAATAAAAGTAATCAATGCCGCAAAAAAAGTAATCATCAGAATAATGATCTCTGCGGAAAAAACGGTAATTTTTTTAAAGTGATGATAGAATTTATTTTGCTGGATTTTTGGCATGAACAAATTTAATGGATTGCCGGTTTAATCTGCCGCTTCAAAAGGTTGCCACCCCTGAAAAAAGAGTTTGTAGGTTTAAGAACTAAGTTTTTAAGGTTGACAGCCTTTGCGGCAATTCTTTAAGGATTATATTCTAAAAGGGTAACTTTTCCATCCATTGAAGTAACGATCACATTATTTTTATCAAATGGAGTAATATTGGTTATAAGTGCATTAGATATTTTGTGCTTCCATAAAATGGAACCGTCATTTCGTTTTACGGCAATCACAAGCCCTGAATTAGATGGCACATAAACTACGTTCTCATATGCAGTTATTGCAGTGGGGGCTATTTCATAATTTAGTTGTAGATAAGACTTCCAAATGATTTTCATATCCGGTTCTGCAGTGGAAATTCCAATTAGATTTCCTTCCATCGTTTTTGCATACACCATTGTGCTGTCTTTAGACAAGCCCATGGATTCACGAACTTTATTTTGAGGATCATTTTTTCTCCAGATCACATTCCCCGTCTTCGCATCAAAAACAGTCATATATCTATCGGGTGCTACTATAAAAACTTTTCCACGGGTAGCAACCGGATAACAAGCTGCGGGCGAATACATCCTGTTTGTAGAGCCGTTATTCCATTTCCAGACTAACGTTCCCCTTTCGGCATCTAAGGCATAAAACTCTGTTCCCCAGCTTCCAAAATAAATTTTATTTCTGTAAAATAACGGAGTAGTTACTACAAAACCTTTTACACCTGCATAATCCCACTTTAATTTTCCGGTATATAAATCCAAAGCTCTAAAATGTCCATCAGAAGATCCGATGTAAACAGTTTGGTTTCTGATAACTGCATTTGCTACAATCGGTTTTTCGGTTTCAAATTTCCATACCAGTTTTCCTGTTGAAGCATTCAGGCAATATATATTGTTATCGGTGGAAGCGGTTACTACCAGATTATCCATTACTGCCGGAGTTGAATAAATTTTTCCTTTAGTACCAAAAGACCAGAATTTTTTGCCGGTTTTTTTATTAAGTGCATAAATAAAACCGTTGGAGTTACTGGCAATCACAAAGTTTTTTGTTACTGCAACACCTGAACCGATATCACTTTGGTCATTGAATTGCCATACTGTTTTTACTCTTTTAAAAATTGAGTTCACTGCATAAGAAGGCCTGAAATAATGTGCTGTATCAGAGGCGAAATGGTGATTGAATAATTTTACCTGCGCCCATTCTTTTTGATCATTAGTTACAGGATTGCGTTCTTCGTAAGTTACAGTTCCATCTTTAATAGTAACAACATTGTAACCTCCGACAGCATCTTTTGCTCTTAAATTGGATCTTCCCATGACGCCAGGAATTCCTTCAAAATTGAATAGCTCATTATGATGTCCGTGTCCGCAAAGTATTAATTGAATATTTCTTTTTTTTAAAAGATTAATTACTTCAAACCAATTGTTTAATGATGAATCCTGCGGGTAATGATTTACAAAAATGACAGGAATATTTTTATCTTTTAAATTGGTTAAAGTAGAATCCAGCCATATAATATTTTCTCTGGAAACCTGTCCGGGGCTCATTCTCATGTTAGGCCCGCAAACGGTTCCTAAAAATAGATATCCATTGTATTTAAATTTAAAAGTTTCTGATCCGAATATTTTTTTAAAACTATTGGTACCGCTTTCAGACCAATTGGCATCATGGTTTCCCGGAATAATATGCCATGGTTTATTTAAACTATCCAATATTCTTTTTGCAAGATAGAATTCAGAGTCGGATCCAAAATCAGTAATATCACCCGAGATAATTACAAACTTTAGTGAAGTATCTGCATTAATATTTTGTACTGTTCTTCTTAAATCCTCATCTGCATTATTACTTCCAATATGAGTATCAGAAACGTGTGCGAATTTGAATGGTGACTGAGCAGAGCAGATCGTAAAAGAAATGGTTAAAAGAGTCAGGAATATTTTATTAATCATTTTTTTTAATTTAAAAAGAAAAATAATTTATATAAAAAAACCGGAAGTATTTAACTTCCGGTCTTTAGGCAATTTCTTGTATTTACCATCCGGGGTTTTGCATTGTTGCTTGTATTGCGGGTGGATATAATAAAATCTGGCTGGTAGGTATGGCAGAAAGATAATTTTTTGGATCAACAAATGTCCTTTGTTGTGCAGCGGTAAATGGCATAATGTATCCCAGCGCATTTAACCTTACTGATCCGTTCGCAGGCACTTTAGCGCCTAAAAACGAATTCGGATTTAAGTTGCTATCCATATAGGTTCCTTTTTTCCATCGCATCAAATCCTGGAACCGGAAACCATCCATCATTAATTCTGTACGCCTTTCTCTTCTTATTTCCCAAATAAGGGAAGTTACGTCAGGGTCTTTTTTAGGATCTGTATATCCGGGATCCTGATGGCCTGCCAATATCATAGGAGCCACTCGTCCCCTTGCTCTCAATTTATTGATGGTATTGTCTAAGTCAGCCTGGGTAAGTGTATATTTCCCTATTTGATCCAATTCTGCCGCTGCTTCAATGTAGTTTAAATATACTTCAGCTAACCAAAACAATGGAGCATCTGTATAATTTGTAGCGATTTGGGTAGGTATTGTTTTGAGCGTATTTGAATCAGGCAAAAATTTCATCGGCCTGTAACCGGTTGAAGATGTCAGGCTATTTTTCACATGGCCAATGTAATAAAGATAAGTACTGTCAATAGTAAATAATAATCTCTTATCACGATTGGCAACTACATTTGCAATTCCGTCGTCTCCCTGGTATAGTGGCGAAACACCGATCGGTTTTCCATCAGCACACAGATAAGATTCTACAGCAGATTTAGTAAGGCCGCTTAGTACGGTGCTGCTATATAAATAAGCAATAGTAGAATGTTGTAAAATTCCAGGAAGATATTTTTTGAAAAGAATGATTTCCGGATCGCCACCGAGATCATCTGAATTGTATGCTCTGAGATAATTAGGATCCAAAGTGTAGTTTGCTGCCATCAATTGCTGTGAGGCATCCATAGATTGTTGAAGATATTTATCCGCATCCGGAAGATTTAATTCTGTGTGGTATTTTCTATAAGTTCCTTCATAAAGACATATCCTTGATTTAAGAGCAAGCGCCACATTTTTATTTACCGTGTTGGGTTGATCTGCTACGCGCAAATTAGCTACCGCAAAATTAATATCAGCCAATACACTGTCCATCACTGATTGGCGTGAATCGCGGGGTTTGTATATTTTGCTGGTGTCTGAAAGATCGAGTGATTGATTGATCCATGGAACTCCACCGAATGTTTGCACCAACTGAAAATATTGCATGGCTCTGAAAAAATGAGCTATGCCTTTCCAGTGATTTTTCGCTTCGTCGCTCATTGGCACCTGATCAATGCGTTCCAGCATGATGTTTGCTTTTCTTATATATCCAAAAAACCAGGCGCTATTAGAAGACGCTGTGTTTAAAGGAAATTGTGAAAAAGTGGCACCATCCTGATCGTCAGAAAAGGAAGAGAAATAAAAATCGCCACTGGTGCTGGAACCATTTCCAAAACCATTGAACGTGTTGTAAAATTCCCAGTTGTAAGACCTGACGCTATTTTCATTTTTCCAAAATGAAGGATCGGTCAGTGTATCGGGATTGGTAACATTTACAAACTTTTTGCAGCCTGTAAATGCGCCTATTGCTACTAAAAGTAATAGAACAAAGTATTTATTTTTTAATTTCATAACTAAAATTTAAGCAAATGAATTTATTATTAAAATGAAAGCTGAACGCCGAATGCGTATTGCCTCATAAATGGAAAAGTTCTGCCTGTGAATCCGGATTCTCCATCTGTGATTTCAGGATCCAATGGGGCGCCTACATTTGAAATTTCCAATAGATTCTGACCAGACACATATAGCCTAACCTTTTGTACAGTGTACTTCTTTAAAATATCGGCAGGCAATGTATAACCTATGGTTACATTTTTTAAACGGCAATAAGCCAGATTTAAAAGATATTTGGTCTGAGGGACAAAATTGTTACTACCAGGGTTAAGCCCTCCAATTGGAATACCATTATTATTTGGATTTGGCCTTGGGTATTTTGCATTGGTATTAGTAGGAGTCCAAAAATCTAATTGATTTGCATATAAAATATCCAAGCTCTGGTACATTGGTAATACTATATTGCCAATCCCCCACCAGGAGCGTTTTCCTACACCCTGTATAAAAATATCAACGTCAAAGTTTTTATAATTTCCGCCCACTCTGGCATTGTATAAATAGCGCGGTTGAGTGTTGCCTATTACTTTCAAGTCTCCATGATCATTTAAGGTCATTTTACCGCCATCGATTTTGCCATCGCCGTTTAAATCTTTGTACTTAACATCTCCGGGGCCAAAAACAAAATTACCTGTCTGAAGCAGCTTTTGGTTAGCAGATTTTGCTACATCTGCGTCGTCTTTGAAATATCCATCTGTTTCAAATCCCCATATTTCTCCGTAGGTTTTTCCTACATAATTAAACGCGTTTGAGATAGAAAGATTTGGATTGCTCCATTTAGTAAATACTGTTTTTCCGTCTGAGAAACCAACTGTTGCATATAGATTTAGATTCTTATTGAAGGAATAATTACCATCCATACTTATTTCATAGCCACGGTTACGAAAGTTGCCGGCATTTATGAAAGGCCCACCAATACCAAATGTAGAGGGGACGCTTGTATTCTGTAACATTCCATTCGTATTTCTTTCATACCAATCGAAAGTAACACCAAAATGATTTTGTAATAATCGCAAATCAAGTCCAAAATCCAGCGTTGTAACAGTTTCCCATTTGAGTGATTGTGCTACAGCAAGAGGTTGTGTAATAGATGGTGTGATGGTATTTGCGCTGCTGATCCAGTTAACGGTTGTCCCGTTCATCGTTCTCAGGTAATAGTTACCTCCTACATCCTGGTTGCCTAATTCTCCATAAGATGCACGAATTTTAAGATCTGAAATTACTTTTTTGGTTGATTGCATAAAATTTTCTTCACTTATGCGATAACCAACAGAAGCGGAGGGAAAGAACGCCCATCGGTCTTGTGGTGGAAAGACCGAAGCCCCATCGTACCTGCCATTTAATTCAAGTAGGTATTTGCCCTTATAATCATAGTTGATTCTACCAAAATAACCGGCAAACGCACGTTCGCCATGTCCGTTGGTGACCCAACCAAGTATTCCCGAACCCAGAGGCCCATTTGTTTGGGCTCCATAAGTTAATCCTAATTCAGCCTGTGAAGGGTCAAGTAGTCCCATTCTTGTAGCATAATAATTGAGGGTTTCGTCGTTCTCAGAGTTAATGCCTGCAATCACTTTTATGTTGTGGGCATCACCAAAGCTATTCTGATAGGTACCGTAAGCATTAAAAGTATTTACCAACATTCTGCCTGTTGAATAAGTTACCGCGTCCTGAGAAGCCGAGGCTATATTATTGAGTTTCAGAGGCCCTGCTGCCCAAAAATCCCACGCCGTTACCTGGCCGCCTCCATCATGGCGCAGGTTATTATCTCTTCCTATAGTATAATCGGCGCGAATATTAAAATTCTTATTTATTTTAATTGTTGCCCCAAAATCTACTCTTTGATAATTATCAGTCAAATTACTTTTGCTTGCCGCATTAAGATAAGCAGGCGTAACTCTAAAATATTTTCCATCATTAGTACCATAAGGAAAATATTGGCCCCATCTCCAGAAATAATACCAATAGTTTTGATACTGGTAAGGGTAGTCATACCGGAAATTTCTAAACAAGGTTCTTGCACTTAGATCAAGCCATTTGTTAACTGTTGAATTGAGGCTTAAGGTAAAATTGTACTTTGTGACCTGGTCGGGATTCATTTTTAAAATTCCACCGTCAGAACTATATCCGCCGGATAAATAATAAGATAAGCTTTGACTTCCGCCTTGTACATTTATATTATGTTGTTGCGAATAAGTGTATTTATTCAGCATTTCTTTTTTTGCATCCCAAACTTTGAAAAAATAGGTTTTGCCATCATCAGGGTCCACTATCCAATCCTGGCCTTTAATCATTGCAGTTCCTGTATTGGTTTTTGAATAATTTTTTTCCCAGTTAATAATGCCTGCTCTCAGTTTCACCAGGTTCATTCCAAAGGTTTCAGGCGAAGAAGTTCCCGCGCGGATTCCTGCATCGTTTAATGCCTGTAGCTCTGGAACCGGGTCAGAAAAATCCGGAAGGATTGTGGGCGTATTCCATGAAAAATAATTATTGTAGCTAACTCTTGTCGGCTGGTTCCTTTTACCCGTTTTTGTTTTAATTAAAATAACACCGAAAGCGGCTCTGGCACCATAAATAGAGGCAGATGCCGCATCTTTTAAAACGGAAATACTTTCAATATCATTAGGATTAATTATGGAAAGGTCATCGGTTTGAACGTTATCAACCAATATTAGCGGCCTTCCCGACCCATTAATAGATCCTACTCCTCTTATATTTATAGAAGGGCCTGCAGTTAATCCTCCATTACCATATTGTATGGTTAATCCGGGAACCACGCCTTGTAACGCTTTGGTTGGATCATTAAGAGGCTTGCTTCCAAACGTTTTGGACACGTCAACTGAAGTAACCGCCCCAGTTAGGTTGGCTTTTCTTTGAGTGCCGTAACCCACCACTACCACGTCCTGTAGTGTGCTGGCGTCGCCTGTTTGTAATGTAACCGAAACAGAATTTCCCTGTCCAATTACGACATCTTTACTTTCTCTTCCTACAAAAGTAAATTGTAGCGTTTGTCCCGTTTTTGCAGCAATGGTAAAGTTGCCGGAAACATCAGTAACTGAAGATCGGTTAGTGCCTTTTAAAGAAACCGTAACTCCTTCAAGTGGCGTATTGTCTTCACTTGATGAAACTATTCCACTCACTGTTCTGTCCTGGCCAAAAGACGAAAAGCAGAAGAGCAGAAATGTCAGTAAAGGAAGGAATCGTTTAATTGCGCTCATAAAATGGTTTTGAATGATGAATTAATATAAATTTTAAAAAATAGTTTATCGGATATAATTTAAGCGGTGTTTATTTTTGATTAATGATAATGACAATGAAATAATTTATTCCGCTGCTTTTATGCTTATTATTATTTCAAAATTTGAGAAATAAAACTCCCTTTAAATGGGAATTATTTCCCTAAACAACCGTTATCCCTGCTTTTCCATATGGCAGCAACAGCGAATCTTCCGGCGACAATTCTGTAATCAACGTATCTATCTTTTTAATTTCGCAGATTTGAATCGGCTGCTGCGTATTTATTTTTTCTGAGATGGTGAGGCAGACAAGTTTTTGTGAAGATTCTATCATCGCTTTTTTTACCTGAACGATGTCCCAATCGTTGTCTGAAACGCCGGTAGTAAGGTTGATTGCATTGATGCCCATAAAACAAATGTCAACTCTAAGTTCTTTAATTTTGGAGATCGCTTCAGAGCCTACAGTAATTTTTGAATTTTTAGATATTTTATCTCCGATGGCAATTACTTCTATATTAGGATGATTTGCGTATTCAAAAAGTGCAGGAATACTTCCGGAAATAAAAGTGGCTTGAAGGCCCTGTGGAAGCGCTCTGGCCAGTTCAATAACAGTAGTGCCACCGCCTGTCAATACAAACATGCCGTTTTTGATCAATGATACCGCTTTTTTTGCAATGATCTTTTTTTGGTTATAGGCGTAAACATCTTTGGATTGATGATGACCATTATGAAAAGAAGGCGAAAGAGCACCGCCATGTATTTTAATTATTTTACCGGCATCAGCAAGTTCCTGCAAGTCTCTTCTAATGGTATCATTTGAAACTTGAATTTGATCGCTTAAATCTGTTAGCAGCACCTTATTGTGCAGGTTTACCTGGTGCACGATAAATTCCTGCCGTTCGGGTTTAAGCATTGTTAAATTTATTTGAAAACCCAAATATAAAAATAAAATGTTAAAAACCGCAAATCATGCATACTTTTTTTTGCAAATAGGCAATTAAATAAAAAATAGAGAATGCATTACGTTAAAAAAAAGAAAAAATTCTGTAATGCTCTCCTGTGGACAATCTAAACATAGTTAAAGAAAATAAAATTTTTTTGGTTTATTCTATTTTTATATTTTAAGTTTGTTATGGGAAATATAATTATGCTGTTATTGCAATCTTCTATTATTTCATTTTTAACATCTATTTTATGTATAAAAAATTTTTATTCCTAATTCTGGGTGCATTTTTTTTTATGCAACAGGGTTACGCTCAACAAGCTACTATTACTGGAAAGGTAACGTCAGTTGAAGATGACTCACCGCTCTCGGGTGTATCGGTTAAAATCAAAGGAAAAGGTTTAGGCATCAGCACCAATGCTAATGGCGATTACACCATAAAAGCAGAAAAAGGGGAAACTCTTGTATTTACTTACGTAGGTGCGGGAACAGTGGAGAGAGAGGTTACCGGTGCAGGCGCTATAAATGTGCAAATGAAACAAGGAGCAAGTACATTAAGTGAGGTAGCAGTCACTGCGTTTGGCGTTAAGCAACAAGTGCGAAGCCTGGGCTTTTCTACCCAAAATGTACAGGCAAAAGAAATTGTGGAATCTCAACAACCGAATATTGTAAATGCTTTGCAAGGGAAAGTTGCAGGCGTACAAATTACTAATTCAAGTGGCGCTCCGGGAGCTTCCGCGAGCATTATGATCAGGGGTGGCAACTCATTAAGCGGAAATAACCAGCCTTTGTTTGTAGTAGATGGGATACCCATAGATAATTCCACACCCGTGGGTCAGGGAGGATTGGTAGCTTCTTATGGTCCTGCTACCAACAGGGCAATAGATATAAATCCGGATGATATTGCAACTATCACTGTTTTAAAAGGTCCGGCCGCTGCCGCTTTATACGGTATTCGTGCGGCTTCAGGAGCAATAGTGATCACTACAAAAAAAGGTTCAGGAGGAGCTGCAAGAGTCACTTATCAAGGCACTTTGTCGTTAGATAAAGTAAATAAGCTTCCCAAATTGCAGTCAAAATTTAAGCAAGGGCAGAATGGACTTTATGATCCTACCACGTTTGCGTCCTGGGGGTCGGCTTTTGCAACAGGCGATCCTATTTACGATAACCTGAAAAATTTCTTTAAAACGGCTTTTACACAAAGTCATGATATTTCTGTAAGTGGCAGTAATGAGAGGTCCAATTATTTTGCTTCCGGGTCTTTATTTGATCAGGGCTCTATTACAGATAATTCGGAATTTAAAAGACAATCTTTCAGAATAAATGCTGATACTAAAATAGGAGATAAATTAACCCTGAGCACTTCGGCGAATTATGTGCATACTAACAGATTGTATGTGCCGCAGGGAAGTGCAAACGGGGTAATGGGAGTGTACTACTGGCCGAGAAATAATAATATGAAAAATTATTTAGACTCTAACAACAATCAAAAAATACTAAGTCCCGATGCGCCTGATAATCCCTATTGGAGTATCAATAATAAACCCATTACCGACAAGATTAACAGGATATTTTTGATGGGTAATATTGATTATAACCCATTCGATTTCTTAAATGTATCTTACAGAATAGGTACTGATTATTATAATGACAATTTCGAATCAATCAGCATGCCTACGGGTACTTTTGGTGGAAGCGTGGCGCAAACATTAAGCAATAATCAAATTACCACTTCCACATTGATAGTAACAGGTAAAAAGAATATAGGCAATGATTTACATTTCAGCTTGTCTGTAGGCCATAACCTTGAAAACTCAAATTATCAGGGTACCACTTCGAGTGCATTTAATTTTGTAGATCCTTCTTTTCCCAGTATCAATAATACTATTGCTATCAACAGGTCAGTATCAGAATATTTAACACGCCGGCGGATTGTCGGTTTATTCGGAGATTTTAATTTTAACTGGAAGGAAATTGTGTATTTAAATTTAAGAGGAAGAAACGACTGGTCGTCCACATTACCGGTTAGTAATAATTCTTTCTTTTATCCTGCTATAAGCGGTTCAGTTATTATTACCGATCTTCTAAAAAATATGGGAGCGAAAAAAGAGGACCACATTTTTTCTTATGGAAAAATAAGGGCAGCTTATTCGCAGGTAGGTAAAGATGCGCCGCCACATGTACTTACTACTTCTCTTGAAACCGTAACAAACGACTTTACCATAAACCCCCGGGGATTTATAAGTAATGTGTATCAATTTGGCGACCCTACTTTGAAGCCGGAATTTACAAAAGCCTTTGAGGCTGGTGCTGATCTGCGGTTTTTGGATAATAGGTTTGGAATTGATTTTACTTATTTTAATAGTAAGTCAACTAATCAGATATTAGAAACCAGGGTGCCACCTTCATCAGGTGCGTGGTTTACTTACCTTAATGGTGGCTCTATTAAAAATGAAGGTGTAGAGATAGTATTAAATACCAAACCGATAGTGAGCAAAAATTTCAGATGGGAATTAGATATCAACTTTGCTTCAAATACTTCAAAGGTAAAAGCATTACCTGGGCTTTTGACCAAGGTGGAACTTTCAGATACATGGACAGCGAATAATGGCGCTGAAGCTGCTGCGTTTTTGGGAGGCAGTTTATTTGGAATAAATGGGCAAACATGGAAGAGAGATTCTTCAGGAACATTATTATTAGACAAAACAGGCCATCCTCAGATTACCGATTATAGGAATATTGGTGACAGGAACCCCGATTTTTCTGCGGGTATTACAAATACATTTTATTATAAGCAATTTATGTTCACTTTCATGGTGGACATTCGTAAAGGTGGAAAAATTTATAATGCCACAGAAAATTCTTTGGTTTCTGCCGGATTAAGTACAAAGACCCTCGATCGTGGAACAAAAGTGTTGCCTGGTATCATTGAATCAACTAAACAGCCTAATACATTAGCAATACCATTAAATCAGGATTTTTATCAGACTTATTATACTGCTGACGGTTATAATTTTGTTGAAAACGGTGGATGGACAAGACTTAGGTATGCGTCCTTATCTTACAACGTACCCACCAAACGATCCGGAATGATTAAGGCTTTGTCATTTACGCTTACCGGACGCAATTTAATTTTAATTACCAAATATTCGGGTGTTGATCCGGAAGTATCTGGTAGCGGCGCAGGTATTGGAGGTGCAGGTTCGTTTGGTTTTGATAATTTGGGCGTACCGGCCACCAAAGGCGTTGATTTTGGAATGAAACTCACTTTTTAATTAGAAAAGATTTATCAATTATGAAAAATATATCGAAAGAAATTACCTTTTTATTGATAGGCGGTTTATTCTTAGCTACTTCATGTAAAAAATACCTTGATGTAAATAAAGATCCCAATAATCCGTCGCAGGTAACTGCAGCCAATCGCATTGTTGGTGCCATAACTACTTCCAACGGCGCCGCATTATTTCGTGGTGAAAGAGAAGTAGCGGCGATCACGCAATATGCATGTGCCGAAAATCGCAACAGTGCAGAAACATGGCGTATGACCCCTTCCTATTTTATTTGGCAGAATACTTATACCTGGGCATTACCTAATTGTATGGATTTAACATCCTTAGGGCAAAAAGAAGGGAAACCTGAATTTGTAGGTGCCGGCGAAACACTGGCCGCTTTTAATTTTGGATTACTTACTGATCAACTTGGTAGTATCGTGGTAGATGACTATTATAACCCCGATAAGGTGATTAACCTGATCCCAAAATTTAACGATCAACAGACTGTTTATCAAAGAATAGATTCTCTTCTGAATGATGCTATTGCCAACTTTGGCAAGGTCGGCGCTAAAAATAGTTTGAATTCTGCCGGCGGAGATATTATGTACCAGGGCGATATCAATAAATGGACTCGTTTTGCCTATGCATTAAAAGCGAGATATTTAAATCATTTGTCCAAAAAAGGTAGCTTATATAATACGGCAAAGATTATTGCAGCCTGTGGCAACGCCTTTAATGGAGATGGAATGGATGCTGAATTTGCTCATTTGGCAGGCGGCCTTGAAACTGATGAAAATCCGTGGTATAGCTGGGGCGGCTTTGATACTACCTTAGGAGTAAATATTCATGTTGACCCTTATTATTTTCCACGGTATTTAACATGGAGCCAGTTTTTTGTAAATATGCTTTCGACTTTTCCTGTTACCAATACTTTATATACCGATCCACGTATTAGTAAAATTATGCAACCGGCAATGTCGGATGGTAAGTATCGTGGATTGGCCTCTGGTGGCAGGCTTTCGGGAGGGCAAGGTCTTTTACCAAACGGAATGCCGGGAGATGCAACTAAAACAAAACGGGCTGATTATGGCTTTTTTAGCAGGAGCGGATTTTATACTAACCAAACTTCTCCCACGCCGTTTATTACTTATTCGGAAGTTAAATTTATTGAGGCAGAAGCAAGATTAAGATCCGGAGACATGCAGGGAGCGCTTACTGCTTACGAAGAAGGCGTGAAATCTAATATGCGGAAGCTGGGAGTGGCTTCTGCTGATATTGATGCTTATTGGGCGGCGCAAATGGCTGATAATTTAAGCGCTCATTTTGGAAACCTGACAGATGGATTAAGCCATATCATGCGTGAAAAATACATTGCGCTTTGTTTGGAGCCAGAAACGTGGGTTGATATGCGTCGTATGGATTACAGCCAAAATATTTATGGACCCTCACTGGTTCGTCCGAAAGATCTTAACCCAATATTTGACCCGGGAAATCCGAATCAATGGATACTGGCTATGTGTTATGAAAATAATGAAGAAACGCGCAATCCGGACGCAATTAAATCACAGGGTGGTAACTCACCCGCGCTGAGGTTGCTTACTCCTCTTTGGTGGGATAAGCCATAAGATAATTATCTAATGAGGTTTTAACTATACCAATTTTTTTTAATTAATATTTAAGCCTTTGAAAAAAGTTTTTTTTAAATCATTATTGATAGGGATTGTTGCATTGTGTGGGTTATATCCTGCAACCGGGCAACCCACTTTCCGGACGTTTTATAAACCGGTAATTTTTGATTCACAAAGGGTTCGGCTTTCCTTAGATTACCTGAAACAACGATATGACAT
>JBDTEK010000157.1:0-6383 GCA_039922575.1 Ginsengibacter sp. | reverse complement strand
CTATTCTTATTTACTCCGGGCAATGGCAACTATTTTATAAGTAATTAAATAGACTGCATTGCCCTACTTGAAATTAAAACACGAAAAATTTTGAAAAAATAATTGAAAAAAAGCATCGCCGCCACTCAAAGTATTATTTTGGTAAAAAAGGTAAAAAATAGTTTCTTCTTGTGAAAAGGAACGAACTTTTTATTTATGAAAAACATCTAACATTCAATTAAATCTACACTCTTATTCAATTTTTAGATGGTACTAATAAGGCATATTTCATTTTTAAAAGCCGTGCTTTATTATACCATTTCGGCATTCGGAGGTCCACAGGGCCATTTAGGAATGATGCTGAAAACATTTGTAGAAAAACGTAAAGATATTACAAGAGAGGAGTTAATGGAATATGTTGCTTTTTGCCAAATGCTGCCTGGCGCATCTTCCACACAAACTATTACACTTATAGGATATAAGAGAGGTGGAGTTCCTCTTGCAATCCTTACTTTACTTATTTGGATTTTACCGGCAAGTATTTTAATGGCAGTCTTCTCTTTTCTGGTTCATTATGTAAATACATTTCATGTAAGTTTGAATGTATTTACTTATATACAACCAATGGCTATAGGATTTATAGCCTTTGCTGCTTTTAAAATGTATAAGGTTTCTATCAAGAATACCATTACCCAAATCATAATGGTTGTTGGCGCAATTGCCACCTACCTGTTTTTCAAAACTCCATGGATATTTCCAATTCTAATCATTCTGGGTGGAGTGGTCACTAACTTTAGCGATAAGCGTTATCCGGAAAAAGAAAACATACGGCCACGGCATATTAAGTGGACCAACATCTGGTTGTTTATTCTCATTTTTATTATAGTTGGGTTTCTATCCGAATCGGCCAGGAAGCAAAATTGGGAACATAAAAGAGCCTATAATCTTACTGAAAATGTTTATCGTTTTGGAAGCCTTGTTTTTGGCGGCGGAGATGTGCTAATGCCAATAATGTATGAGCAATATGTAGTGCGCGCCAAAACAAAATACATGACCAAAGAAGAATATTTAACCGGTTGGGGACTAGTTCGTGCAATACCAGGTCCGGTGTTTTCAGTAGCTTCTTATACCGGGGGCATGGTTTTGCGAAATGGCGGAACTAAAATGCAAATAATAGGATGCATCATTGGTTGTATCGCCATCTTTTTGCCAAGCGCTTTATTGGTCTTATTCTTTTTCCCTGTGTGGCAAAATCTGAAAAAATATGTCGTCGTGTATAGATCGCTCGAGGGCATCAATGCCATTGTCGTCGGAATTATGTGGGCATCATTCCTCTATTTATTAAAAGACATTTCCATTACGGTGTTAGATACAGTAAGTTTTGTCAACATTTTTGTAATCATAGGCACTTTCTACCTGCTTACTTTTACAAAAATACCTCCACCATTAATTGTATTAGGCTGCCTTATCATTGGATTTATTTTCTAATAAATTGCCATAATCCTACCTCAAATTGCGACTCACATTGAGTGGCTTCAAAGTGATTTTTACGGAAGCTTGGCCCGGTGTCTCTCTTTGCGGCCCTCTTCACTACCGTTTAAAATCGGAAGTTACAAAAACAGGCTATCCCTGCGGCATTAGATGAATAAATATTTTGCTGAATGAATTCTTATGAGTGCCACCGGCTCTATTGATTTAGGGCGAAAAGATCCTTATACTAACTGTCATGCATAGACGTAATTATTTTCTTTATAAAAATGTTTTAAATATTTATTTTGTAATTCCTTCCAGTGCAAACAAAAAAGCATAATTTAAAGCAACCTCTTTTAAATAATCAAATCTGCCGGAGGCGCCGCCATGTCCAAACTTCATGTTTGTTTGTAATAATAGAACCTGTTTTCCTGTTTTCATTGCCCTTAATTTTGCAACCCATTTTGCAGGTTCAAAATACTGCACCTGGCTATCGTGTAACCCTGTGGTAACAAGCATATTAGGATATTCTTTCTTTTCTACATTCTCATATGGAGAGTAACTTTTCATGTATAAATAAGCTTCTTTTTCTTTCGGATTTCCCCATTCATCAAACTCATTTGTAGTGAGCGGTATGCTTTCGTCCAGCATCGTATTTACTACATCTACAAACGGGACCTGTGCAATAATACCGTTCCATAATTCAGGCGCCATGTTTGCGACAGCACCCATTAATAAGCCCCCGGCGCTTCCTCCCTGTGCATACAAATGTTTACTACTTGTATAATTTTCCTTTATTAAAAATCTTCCTGCTGCAATAAAATCGTTGAACGTATTTTTCTTTTTCATCATTTTTCCATCTTCATACCATAGTCTCCCCATTTCCTGGCCACCGCGGATATGTGCTATCGCAAAAGCAAAACCACGGTTCAATAAACTTAAGCGCCCGCTACTGAAAGATGCATCAATACTATGACCGTACGATCCATACGCGTAAAGCAACAAGGGGGCATTTCCATCCTTTTTAAACCCTTTCTTATAAACGATGGATATTGGAATATGGCTACCATCATCAGCAGTAGCATACATTCTCTCTGTAATATACTCGGCTGGGTTGTAGCCGCCTATCACTTCCTGTTGCTTCATCAGTTGCTTGCTTTTATCTATCATACCAAAATCGTACACAGAAGCGGGAGTAGTGAGTGAGCTGTAATTATAGCGCACCACTTTTGAATTGTACTCCGGATTTCCACCCAAACTTGCAGTGTAAGCTGGTTCTCCAAAATCAAGATAATAACTACTTTTATCAGATAAATTTCTAATCTGCATTTGTACCAATCCATTTTTTCTTTCACTTATTACCAAAAAATCTTTGAATTCTTCAACGTTTGACAACAAAACATCTGGCCTGTGCGAAATCACTTCTTTCCAGTTTTCAAAACTGGTCTCATTTACCGGGCATTCCATTAACCGAAAATTCCTGGTATTCCAGTTGGTAAGAATTAAAAACTTATTGTCCAGGGCAATTACTTCATACAATACTTCCTTCCTTCTTGGCTGAAAGATTTTAAATTCTGCAAGCGGTTCCGAGGCATTAATTAACCTGGTTTCAGATGAAAGGGTACCACTGGAAACGATCATAATATGACGATTATTTTTGGATCTGTTAACACCAATATAATTGCTATGATCCGTTTCCTCATAAACCACCACATCTGATTTTTCTTTAGTACTTAATACATGCCTTTTTATTTTTTCAGACAATAAAGTTTGGGGATTATTGTGAGTATAAAACAAGGTTTTATTATCATTAGCCCATACCATATTCCCGTTGGTAGAAGTAATTAAATCAGGCAAATATTCACCTGTTGCCAGGTTTTTTATTTTGATATCATATTGCCTTCGTGAAACAGTGTCAATGCCAAACGCAAGCAAATTATTATCCGGGCTTACCTGAAAGCCGGCAGCAGAATAGTATTCATGCCCTTCCGCCATTGCATCTACATCAAGCAGGATTTCCTCATTTGCGGAAAGGCTTCCCTTCTTCCGGCAATATTTAAAATATTGTTTGCCATCAACCGTCCGTGCATAATAATAGTAACCATTTTTAAAAACCGGCACACTTTCATCTTTTTCCTTAATGCGATTTTTCATCTCGGTAAATAATTTCTGCTGAAAATCCTTGGTACTTTTCATCATTACTTCCAGATATTCGTTTTCTGATTCCAGATAAGAGAAAACCTTTTGACTATCAGTTCCTTTTTTAAAAAAGTCTATCATCCAATAATAATTGTCTATAACGCTATCACCATGAATTGAACGAACATGAGGATTTATTTCGGCAACAGGCGCTACAGCATCAGGCCATAGATAATTTTGAGCTTTCATTGTATTTGGCAAAATATTTAAAATAGAAAACAGTAAGATTCCTCTTATAGATTTGTTCATCGGGCAAATTTTGCCCAAATTAACAAACAATAGTTACTTCATTACATATTATATAAATAAATCATCTATAATATTGTTGTGCAATAATTTCTTCTAAAACAATATCCGGAACCAGGTATCGGACTGATTTATTTTCTTTAATCAATTTGCGGATGTATGTACTCGAAATTTGAAGCAAAGGCGCTTTTAATACTGTTACACTTTTTGGTAATAATTCAGAATTTACCCTGAATCCAGGCCTTTCGAATATATAGATTTCATAACTTTTTAGAATCATGTCATAATTTTTCCATCTTTTGATATTGGTAAAGCTATCACTTCCCATTATTACCGAAAATTGATCATTTGGATATAAATCAGATAGATAGGCAAGGGTATCTGATGTAAATGAGGGTTTAGGAAGCTTAAATTCAATATTTGAAGATCGTAATTTGGTTTCACCCTCAATGGCCAAATCAATTAATTGCTTTCTGTGGTTTTCATTTAATAAAGATTCACTCTTTTTTAATGGGTTTTGTGGGGAAACCACAAACCAGAGGCGATCTAACGGCGCAAAATTCATTAAGTGTTGTGCAATAATTAAATGTCCGGTATGGATGGGATTAAATGATCCGAAATACAATCCGATTTTCACTAATAGACTGGTTTAGAATTAGTTATAATATCTTCCACTAAAATCTGCGCTGCTTCATCCATCCGCAGGCTTAATGAGTAACCTGCTACTAATACATAAATTGGGCCACCCAACGGAGCTTTCTTCCACACGGTTATTTCTTCTTCAGGAAGACACCCCATTTCCATCAATTTCAAAATAAGATCATCACTTTCAAATGACTTAATTTTTACTTTTGTACCAGTCTTTACTTCAGATAATTTCATTGAAGTAAATATATCATTCATTAGAACATATCAATTTCGATTTTAGAAAAAACAGTGGATATTATTTCATTTTCAACACATGATGTATCTTTTACTTTAAAGGATAAACTTTTATTAAGATCGTTCCTGCCTACTATATTTATACAGGAAAACATTGATTTTGCTTCGGTTTCATACGTTTTTTGTTCAGATGGGTATTTATTAACACTTAATAAAAGATATCTGGATCACGATACATATACAGATATTCTGACATTCACTTTTTCCGAGGCTAATCTTCCTATAATCTCGGAAATATATATAAGTATAGATAGAGTAAAAGAGAATTCTAAAAACTTAAAAGTTCAATTTAAAGAAGAGTTGCATAGGGTAATGATTCATGGAATCTTACACTTATGTGGATATTCCGATCATACCGCTGGATTAAAACAAGAGATGCGGAAGAAGGAGGATTTTTATCTTTCCCAATTAACGCAATAAACTATATAAATTTTATTGTTCCACGTGGAACGGTCCCGATTTGCTTTCGTTGGGGTATAAAAATACAATTGAAATACTTTACCATATTACCTTGTTTCACGTGAAACAAACAATTTTATAATGACCTTTTACAAAATTGTACTTTTGCAAAATGTTTGATGAATATGATGTAATAGTAGTAGGAGCAGGCCATGCGGGATGTGAAGCTGCAGCCGCCGCTGCAAACCTGGGAAGCAAAACCTTACTTATTACCATGAATATGCAAAATATGGGTCAAATGAGCTGTAATCCGGCGATGGGCGGCATTGCTAAAGGGCAGATAATAAGAGAAATAGATGCACTGGGAGGATATTCCGCAATTGTGACAGATGAAACAATGATTCAATACAGAATGTTGAATAAAAGTAAAGGCCCCGCAATGTGGAGTCCGCGAGCACAAAGCGACCGAATGCTTTTTTCAATGAAATGGAGGTTAATGCTTGAATCCACACCAAACCTGGACTTTTACCAGGATTCAGTGGTGGGTTTGACAAAAAGCAACGGCGTAATTACCGGCGTGACTACTGCACAGTGGCATATCATCAAATCAAAGTCGGTAGTTCTAACAAACGGTACATTTTTAAATGGCATCATTCATATAGGAAATAGACAAAGCAAGGGCGGCAGGGTAGCTGAAAAATCTTCAGTGGGAATCACTGAACAATTGGTAGAATGGGGATTTGAAAGTAATCGCTTAAAAACAGGAACACCAGCCAGAATAGACGGACGTTCTCTTGATTACTCAAGAATGGAGGAACAGAAGGGAGATGTTGACATTACTGGTTTTTCTTTTCTCGAAACGAAAAAGCCCCTCAAACAAAAAAGTTGCTGGATCACTTACACAAATAAAGAAGTGCATGATATTCTGAGGTCAGGATTTAGCGAAAGCCCAATGTTTCAAGGGAGAATTAAAGGTGTGGGCCCCAGATATTGCCCTAGTATAGAAGATAAAATAAACCGTTTTGCAGATCGGGAACGGCATCAACTTTTCGTAGAACCTGAGGGATGGGATACTATAGAGGTATATATCAATGGCTTTTCATCTTCCCTTTCAGAAGAAACTCAATTATCTGCACTTAAAAAGGTGC
>JBDTEK010000156.1:0-6013 GCA_039922575.1 Ginsengibacter sp. | reverse complement strand
TTGAAAAAAACAATATCAATTTCTGTTTAACTGCTGATGGAGTAAAAGACAGTAAAACATTTTGGGCAAACCTCCGTAAAGCGCTTGACGCAGGACTTTCAGAAAAAACCGCGTTAGAATCACTTACAAAAAATCCTGCAGTTCTGATGAATATGTATGATGAAGTGGGAAGTATAGAACCCGGTAAAATTGCCAACTTTTTTATTGCTAATAAACCTGTTTTTGAGGAAAAATCAGATATACTTCAAAACTGGATACAAGGTGAAAAATACGCGGTAAAAGAAGACGCATGGACGCCTGTTTCTGCGACTTATAATTTAGCGATTACTTCAGATAATGGAGTAGTAAACAATTATACACTTGATGTAAAATCTTCAAATTCCGCACAAGTTATCGGGAAAGACAGTATGCAAACTAAATTTTCTTTTGATGGTAAAATGGTACAGATCAATTTTAATCCTGTAGCTGAAAAGAAAAAAGTAGATGTAAAAAAAGAGATGATCAATATTAAAGATACTGCTGTTTCAAAACCGGATCCTTCACAATTAAATGAACTTAAAATAGATTCAATTGCAAAAGCAAATAAACCTGCCGATGACCAGCTACCGGAAAATCAAGGCAGAAAAGGTGTTGCACGTGCGGCAAATACAAACCTTTTAAAGGGAGGAAATATTGGTCCATCCATCCGGCTAAGTGGTGTAAGCAACGGGGATATATGGAATGGAAATGGTGTGGATACGGCAGGAAATATGCTTTATTGGACAGCTACTATGGCAAAAATAAATCCGGCTAAACCAGATACTTCCAAAAAGAAAACATCAACGATCGCCGGGAAAATAACCTATCCATTCGGGGCATATGGCTGGGATACAATGCCAACACAACAGGAAATTTTAATAAAAAATGCCACTGTGTGGACAAGTGAAAAAGACGGTGTTTTAAAGAATACAGATGTTTTGGTGAAAAATGGAAAAATAGCTGCTATTGGAAAAGGCCTGAGCAGCAAAGTAGCCATTGTCATTGACGGCACGGGCAAACATCTTACTCCAGGTATTATTGACGAACACTCCCACATAGCTACCGTTTCTATAAATGAAGGTGGACAATCTGTAACTTCAGAAGTAAGAATTGGAGATAATTTAAATCCCGATGACATTAATATTTATCGCCAGCTAAGTGGTGGAGTTACTACCTCCCATATTCTTCATGGAAGCGCCAATACCATCGGCGGCCAAACTCAACTCATCAAACTTCGCTGGGGCGTGAATGATACGGCACTAAAATTTGCAGGTGCAGATCCTTTTATCAAGTTCGCCCTGGGCGAAAATGTAAAAAGAACTACATCAAGAAATAACAACCGCTTTCCAGATACAAGAATGGGTGTGGAAGAAGTATTGACAGATGCATTTACGCGCGCCTTGGATTATGAGAACGCGATGAAAGCCTATAATACCCGCGGTAAAAATAGCAAAATTCAACCTGTAAGAAGAGATCTTGAATTAGATGCGTTGGTTGAAATCATGAATAAAAAAAGATTTATTACCTGCCACTCTTATGTACAAAGTGAAATTACAAGCGCTATGCGTGTTGCGGAAAAATTCGGATTCAGGTTCAACACTTTCACCCATATTTTAGAGGGATATAAAGTAGCTGATAAAATGAAAGCGCATGGAGCCAATGCATCCACTTTCAGCGATTGGTGGAACTATAAAATGGAAGTGGTAGATGCCATTCCTCAAAATGCCAGCATTATGCATAAGATGGGATTGAATGTAGCGATTAATTCGGATGATGCAGAAATGGCGAGAAGACTCAACCAGGAAGCGGCAAAGAGTATAAAATATGGATTGACAGAGGAAGATGCTTTAAAAATGGTAACCATTAATCCAGCAACGATGCTTCACATTCAAAACCAGACAGGAAGTATAAAAGTGGGAAAAGATGCAGACCTTGTTTTATGGAATAATGATCCGCTTAGCATTTACGCTGTTGCACAAAAAACCATTGTTGACGGAATTATTTATTTTGACCGCGACCACGATCTGATGCTGAGAAAAGAAATACAAAAAGAGCGAAATCGTTTGATACAAAAACTTTCAGGAGAAAAAAAATCAGGCGCCAGCATGGTACCTGCACAAGCAAGCGAGCAGGTAAATCTACAATGCGAAGATCATGGTAATGACCATGAGGATAATAGTATTGATGATGGAAATAACTCTTCAAATTAAAAATTTACAAATCATTATAAAATGAAAAAAATACTCAATCTCATAGCAGCGCTTTTTTTATGCAGCTCAATTGGTTTTGCGCAACCTACTATTTATCCGGCACCTGAAAATAACGGGCTTATTTTTATAACAAATGCCACCATTCATGTGGGTAATGGCGAGATCATTAATAATGGAACTATTCAAATAAATAAAGGGAAAATTGAAAAAATAGGAACCAATATTACTGTGCCCTCCGGTGATGTAAAAGTGTATGATGTAAAAGGGAAACAGGTATATCCCGGGCTCATCAGTTCCATCACTAACCTTGGCCTGAAAGAAGTAGCCGGTGGTGTGCGAGGTACCAACGATTACCAGGAGCTGGGCAATATGAATCCTTCAGTCCGCTCTATTGTCGCCTATAATACAGACTCAAGGGTTATCAATGTTTTGCGTACTAACGGCATTTTATTGGCTAATGTAGTTCCGCAGGATGAAGAAGGATCTTCGCAATTGATTTCCGGCACCTCCAGTGTGGTACAATTAGACGCATGGAATTGGGAAGATGCAGCTTACAAAATGGATGGGCAAATGCACTTCAACATGCCACCATTGGTAGCACAGCGTAGCAGGTTTTCTATTGCCACTTCTACTCCTAAAACTGACCCAACAAAAGAAGCATTGGAAAAAATAGAAACCGTAAAAATATTTTTCAAAGAAGCAAAAGCCTGGCTTGAAGAGCCGATGCACAAGCAAACCAATTTAAAATTTGAGGCTGTTAAAAACCTTTTTAATAAAAAACAAAAATTATTTGTGCACTGCAATGCAGTGAAGGAAATGTTGCTGGCAATAGATTTTGTAAAGGAGTTTGGTTTTGATGTAGTCATAGTAGGAGGTGCAGATAGCTGGCAAATAGCACCGCTTTTGAAACAAAATAATATCGCTGTTATTCTTGGCCAACCACATTCATTGCCCCTCACAAACGATGACGATGTAGATCAGCCTTTTAAGACGCCTTTTCTTCTGCAAAAAGCGGGCGTGCTTTTCGCTATCGCAGACAATAATGGTACCACCCGCGGTAGAAACCTGATGTACAATGCAGGCACGGCTTCGTCTTATGGATTAACCAAAGAGCAGGCCCTGAGCGCAATTACTTTTAATGCCGCCAAAATTTTAGGAATTGATCAATTAACCGGAACTCTTGAAGCAGGAAAGGATGCCAATATTATTGTGAGTGAAGGCGACATTCTCGATATGGAATACAGCATTGTTGACCTGGCTTTTATCCAGGGAAGAAAAATTAATTTGGATAACAAACAAACACAATTGGCAGAAAGGTATTTATATAAATATGGTATTAAATAGTGGAGAAAGAAAATGAACGAATTTATTTCAAAATGCCGCTTCTTATTAAAAGCTGCCAACATTGAAAACATCTTTTAAATATAGGAACGAAGTTTTTAAAATTGGCAACCTTTGCGAACATTCCAAAATGCACCCAAATTAACCGGCTGGTTAGCAAATATTTCTTTACATCAAAAACAATATTATTGGTTGTCAAAACCGAAAACAACATTTATGAAAAATACAATCATTTTAATTTTCTTCTTTTCTTTCAGCCTCGCTGATATACATGCCCAAGACACCAGCCACTTCACGAGCACAGAAATTATTTATGGCCGCAAAGATGGAATGGCATTGACCCTTATCAAACTTTCACCGAAAGAAAAATCCAACGGAAAGGGAATTATTAATGTAGTGAGCGGCAATTTTGTTTCATCTTTTGATTGGGTACCACGCTATATTGAAAGGTCGCAGAAATTTATTGATCATGGATTTACTGTGTTCCTGGTCCTACATGGTTCACAACCGCGATATGCTATTCCTGATGAAATAAAAGATGTGAAAAGAGCCGTTCAATTTGTCCGTTACCATGCCGCTGATTATGGTATTGATCCAAAACATATTGGTATTACCGGATCTTCTGCCGGTGGGCATCTGTCCTTGATGGTTGGGTTATCAGACGATTCGGCAAATGCGGATTCAAAAGATCCGGTGGACAAAGTTTCCTCACGGGTGCAAGCGGTTGCTGTATTTTTTCCTCCTACTGACTTTTTAAATTACGGTTATAAAAAATTAAGCCCTTTACAAAACCAGGAGGTAATGAGAAAACAAGGGGTTGCCGCAGCCTTCGATTTCAAGGAATGGAACGACAGCACCAAAACCATTACATCCATTACTGACTCTACTAAACGAATGCAAATTGCGAAAGAAATATCTCCAGCCTACTTTGTTACTTCAGATGATCCGCCGGTACTCATTATCCATGGTGATGCAGACAAGGTAGTTCCGCTGCAACAGTCGCAATTGATCATCAAAGAATTGCAAGATGCTAAAGTACCCAATCAGTTAATAATAAAACCAGGACGAGGACACGGCTGGACGGGTATAAGTACAGATGAAGAAATTTTTGTAGGTTGGTTCGAGAAATGGCTGAAATAATTGTCAGGAATAAATGGAGTTTATGTACGATATTTAATGCCCGGTTTCTGCAAGCCAGATAAGGATTAATAACCCCATCCTTTCATAATTTTTAAATTCTCTTTTCCACATTCTAAAGGCGATTTTCCCTGGTAAGATTCCTGCTCAATTATAAATTCTTTTGTGCCTCCGTATCTACTGTAAAGATCAACAATTTCTTTTACCGGTAATATTCCTTTACCCAAGATAGTGCTTTCGTAGTCGTCATCCATCTCGCCTTCACCTGTTGACTTTATTTCATCTTTTACGTGCATGCTTTCAAATCTACCGGGATACTTTTTTAGTATTTCCAAAGCCCTTCCTCCGGCACCATACATATTGCCGATATCAATTTGTTGAATCACTAATGCAGGGTCGGTGTGTTCAAGAATAATATCATAAATCTGACTTCCGTTCAATGAATATTTAAATTCGAAATCATGATTATGGTATCCAAATTTTAATCCCGATTTGGCACATAATTCACCTGACTTATTAAAAATGTCAAGAAAGCCGATAAGGTCGCCATAATTTTTACGTAAACTCTCGTCAAGCCAGGGGCTTATCACAAAATGCTGTCCTGCAATCGCCGCATCTTCCACGGTTTGCTTCCATACATCCGTAAATTCTTTTTTTGCTTTGTCCCAATGCTTCTCCGTCATTACCGTATGGCCGCTGGGCATTTTTAACCCGAGATCATCCAGAATCTTTTTAAATTCTGATGCCCTATATCCATAAAACTTCCTATCAATGTAATTAGCGTGTTCCACATTTTTATACCCCATAGATGCAAGTTGTTTTAATGTATCCAATGGATTCAACTTCATATCGTCACGCACAGAATATAATTGAATACCTAAAATTGTGCTTTTTGATTTATTATTTGCAATCATATTATTTGATAAAAACAAAGCGCCCGCAAGAGTGAGGGAACCATTTATGATAAATTTTCTTCTTGACAGTTGCATCCTTTTTTAATTTTTTTATTGAAAAAAAACAGACTTTGTAATTTAATATTATCTACGGATAATTCCCTTTTTGGGTGATTCTTTTTTTTTGATAATGAGATTTTCCGGGTAAATAAATATTAGACAGAATTAATCAACTGTTCCCCGTTAAAGTGCTCATCAACTATGTATGGAAAACCAAACTTCTTTTCTTTTTTTTGGGAAAGAAAACAGCAAGTGTATAATTGACCTATTTCCATTTTATTTTTAATTTTCTAAACGTCCTGATTTTCAAGATTTCTTTTTCGCGTTAATTTCCGCCACAGGTTTTAAATATTT
>JBDTEK010000155.1:0-3689 GCA_039922575.1 Ginsengibacter sp. | reverse complement strand
GTTGGCATAAACATTAAATCAGGAAATAATGCTTTTATAGCACTCATAAATTCCGGGCCTAAAATATTTCCGGGAAATAATTTGATCATTTTTGCACCTAAAGTTTCTGCACGTATAATTTCTGATGGTGTCATACATCCCGGTATCCATAGCATTTTGTTTTTATCAGCGGCTTCAGCTACTTTTTCTATTAGCCCCGGACAAATGATAAAATCCGCGCCTGCTTCGATGTATATTTCGGCCATCTGTGCATTTTTAATAGTACCTATTCCGAGGTATAAATCTTTCAATTCTTTATCGCGCACCTCCCTCATCTTTTTAAAGTTTTGCAGAGCAGCTTCACCACGATTGGTATATTCAACCATTCGGATTCCTGCTTTATATAATGCCTTCAAAACTTCTATGCTTACCTCTGCGTCTTTATAAAAATAAAGCGGTAATACTCCCTGTTCAGGAATGCGTTTTAATAACTCTTCTTTTTTTTCCATAAAATATTTTTTTTAAAATTAAATTTTCACTTTAATCACCATCTTTTTAATGTCTCCATCACCAATCATAGGTGCGTGCACATCTTCCGGGAAAAAAATAGCAAACTGGTTATCGTTTAATTGAAAATACATGTCCGGTGCATCATTATAAAAGGACACATCTTTTTCCGGATTGTATTTCTCTTTCAGATGAATACAGGACTGGCGAGGCTTCCATCCTATTTGCTCTTTTCCTTTTATGCAAAGCTGGATGTCTATGTATTTATCATGGCATTCAAATTTTGCCGCGGATTCTTCTTTGGTTTTACCTGGTTTATTAGAAACAATGGCTTTTAACTGATCTCCATCTAACTCATATTTGCCAGGCTCTATTGTTTCAATATCTTGTGACTGAATGTATTCAAATGCGTGGGCAAATAGCGGATGAACACAATAATACTTTTTCGCGTTTGATAAGCTATCTATGATCATAATTTTTTATTCTCTTATTGTAATCTTTATTTTAAACACAAATTTTTGAAGACGAATTACACGAATTAAGGCAAGATCTCAATTCTACGCTTTCAATTAACAAACATCCCAAGACATTCTAAACTTTAAACTAAGAACTCTGAACTAATGAACTATGTCTG
The DNA here is from genome assembly GCA_039922575.1 of Ginsengibacter sp. Taxonomy (GTDB): domain Bacteria; phylum Bacteroidota; class Bacteroidia; order Chitinophagales; family Chitinophagaceae; genus Ginsengibacter. The sequence continues at coordinate 2,569 of JBDTEK010000155.1, read as the reverse complement.
AACTCTGAACTATCACTCATCACTCACCATTCACCATTCACCACTCACCATTCACCATTCACCTCACCACCCTTCCACTTGCATCGCCTTTCATTAATCCTTTTACATCATTCAAAGTAGCATGATTGATGTCGCCGGGGATGGTATGTTTGAGTGCCGAAGCCGCTACGCCAAATTCTGCTGCTTCTTTCATTTCCATACCCGTAACCAATCCATAAATAAAACCACTTGCAAATGAATCGCCGCTTCCTACACGGTCTACAATTCTTACTTCATATTTTTTGGAATGGTAAAAATTATTACCATCATAAACTAAGGCGCTCCATCCGTTATCTGATGCGCTATAGCTTTCTCTTAAAGTAGAAGCAATATATTTAAATCCAAATTTTTCCTTCATTTGTTGAAATACATCTTTATAGCCATCAAGATTTAATTCGCCTTTGGTAACATCAGTTCCTTTGCTCTTAAATCCTAATGTAGTTTCGGCATCTTCTTCATTTCCGATGCATACATCTACATATTGGCAAAGCTTTGTCATTACTTCCTTTGCTTTTTCTTTACCCCATAGTTTTTTTCGATAGTTAAGGTCAATGCTGGTGGTGATTCCTTTTGCCCTGGCTGCTTTTAAAGCGGCTTCTGTAAGGGCGGCGGCTTTGTCGCTCAACGCTGGTGTGATACCGGTAGTGTGAAACCAAACAGCGTCTTCGAATATTTTATCGAAATCAAAATCAGTTATTTCTGCTTCTGCAATGGATGCATCGGCACGATCGTAAATAACCTGTGAGGCTCGTGCCGAAGCGCCCGTTTCTAAAAAATAAATACCTAATCTTTTTCCGCCTCTTGCAACAAACTGCGTATCTACTCCATATCTTCTTAAATGGTTAATAGCGGATTGCCCAATTGCGTTATCCGGCACTTTTGAAACAAACGTGCCCTGCAATCCATAATTGCAAAGAGCTGCGGCTACATTGGCTTCGCCACCTCCATAGGTAACATCAAAACTATCAGCCTGAACAAATCTTCTAAAATCCGGCGTTGATAAACGAAGCATGATTTCTCCAAAGGTTACTACTTTTTTTGACATGATTTTTTTAATATTTATTTCAATTTAAAAATTAATTATTTAAAAATGATTTTAAAAATATATCCTTTTTAAACGGGGTGCTAAAAAGTGCATTATCAACCAGGCCAGCAGATAGGCTGCGCCACAGATTATAAACATAATATTATAACCTTTCTCAATACTGCCTAGTGCTTTGTAATGATCAAATAGTTTACCAGCCGACCAGGAAATTAAAATGCCTCCCAAAGCGCCTGCCATGCCACCCAGACCGGTAACAGAAGCAACAGCCTTTTTTGGAAACATATCTGAAACAGTAGTAAAAATATTAGCCGACCAGGCCTGGTGAGCCGCTGCTGCAAGGCCTATGATCAAAACTGCAAACCACATGTTAGAACTTCCAAGGGGCTGAGCAAAAATAACAGGTATTACGAGCAAAGCATAAATAAGCATTGATGTTTTTCGCGCACGATAAACGGGCCATCCTTTTTTTATAAAATACATGGGCAACCATCCTCCACCTACACTGCCTATAGTGGACATGGTGTAAACCAATGCCACTGGTAACGCCATTGCAGTACCCGTTATACCATACTGTGCCTGTAAAAATGCAGGCAACCAAAAAAGATAAAACCACCAAACCGGATCCGTTAAAAATTTACCAACAATGAAAGTATAAGTCTGCCTGTATTTCAACAATTGTAACCATGAAACTCCTTTTTCTGATTCTTTGTTAACGGCAATATCGCCTGAATTAAGGGGAACCGATTCTTTCTCATCCAGGTCGCTGTGTATATATTCATACTCTTTTCTGGATAGCCGTTTACTTCTCTCTGGAATCTCATAAAAAATGAACCAAAATATTAACCATACAAAGCCAAATGCTCCTGTAATAATAAAAGCCCATCTCCAGCCCCATTTGAGCGCTATAAAAGGGACTGTGAGTGGCGCCAGTATGGCACCAATATTAGAACCCGAATTAAAAATACCGGTAGCAAAAGCCCGTTCTTTTTTAGGGAACCATTCTGCAGTTGTCTTTATAGCTGCCGGAAAATTCCCCGCTTCGCTAATTCCCAAAGCTGATCGCGCAATTACAAAACCAAATGTGCCCCTGATCAACGCGTGGCCTACAGACGCCAAACTCCAAAGAGTTAATGAAACAGCATATCCAATCTTGGTTCCTACTTTATCAATGAACCTTCCAGCCAGCATCATGCCTATCGCATACGATAGTTGGAAAGCAATTACAATGTCAGAATAATCAGATTCAGTCCAATTGAATCTGAGTTCTAACTCCGGTTTTAACAGACTGATCACTGCCCTGTCAAGGTAATTGATGGTGGTGGCAAAAAAAAGCAATGCACAAATAGTCCAACGGTATTTGCCGATAGTTTCATTAACGGTGGCAGCATTGACATTTGCGGCCATTTCTTCGTTTCGGACAAGCATAAGTTAAATTTTAAAAATTATCAATTTTGAAAGGACAAAAATCAATTAGTAATATCAATA
>JBDTEK010000154.1:0-11951 GCA_039922575.1 Ginsengibacter sp. | reverse complement strand
AATCACCTTTGATTTATCTATCAGGCCAACAAATTCTGTTTGAAGGTAATCGCCGGGAGTAAGCGACTTTAGGGCGATGTTCCTGATTGATTCCCAATCCACATCGACAAAGTATTTTGACTGCCTTAATTTTAAACCCAACATGGCTACGGAAGTAGCAAATTGTAAGTCTTTGTTTAATTTCTCAAACGTAACATAATTGTTAGAGCAATTATAATTTAAAGTTCGTTCGCTTGTATCATCCGGCACACGATAGTGAACTGACAAACTTGCTAGCATTCCATTTCCTTTGTGGAAAGTATCGGCTTTCGCAATTGCTACTTCAAACAAAATTGTGTTACCTGCGCCCGAACCAACCTCTCCTCCTTCCAGCTCATTTCCCTTTTCCGATAAAACATTTTTTTTATTATCGTAGCCTACCAGGCGGTATTCTTCAATTAATTCAGGATTAAATATGATGGAAACATATACATCACTTGCAACAGAATACAGCGTTTGGGTAAATTCCGTTACAAGCACTTTTTCGGCTTCTCTTACATCATCTATGTATGCAAAGTTTCCATTCCCTTTCTTTGATAAAATCTCAATTTTAGAATCTTTATAATTTCCCATTCCTACGCCAAGACAGGTTAAATAAACGCCGCTTTGTTTTTCTTTCGCTATCAATTCCTCCAGTTCTTTTTCAGTAGTCTGACCTATGTTAAAATCTCCATCAGTGGCTAGTATAATCCGGTTATTGCCATTTTTCATAAAAGTGCTTTCGGCTAATTTATAAGCGGTTCTAATCGCGGCTTCTCCTGGCGTGTCGCCCGCAGCGGTTAACCCTTCAATTGATTTGAAAATTTTATCTTTTTCAGCGCCGCTCGTTGGCTGAAGCCAAATACCCACAGTGCCGCCATAAGTTACGATAGATACAGTATCCTGCCGGCGCAAATTTTTTAATAATAACTGAAACCCTTCTTTCAATAAAGGCAGCCTGTTAGGTTGATCCATACTTCCGGATACATCTATCAAAAAAACAAAATTAGATGGAGGTACATGATCCAGGTTTAATCTTCTGGCAGAGATATTCAAAAATAAAAGTTTGTGGGCTGCATTCCAGGGGCAATCTGTCAATTGAGATTCAACCCGGAAAACATCTTTATTATCGGGTTCTTTATAATTAAAATTATAATAATTAAGCATCTCCTCAATTCTTACCGCGTCCGGTGGTACTTTCATATTCTGATTTATAAACCTCCTCACATTGCTATAAGATGCTTTATCAATTCGCATAGAAAAAGTGGTCATCGCCCCGCTATCTGTTTTTATAAAATCATTTTCTACCAGATTACTGTAGCTCTCTCCATCGTAATTCGCCATTGGATAAAGGGCGCCTTGCGTACCTGTAGTTAACGAAATCAATTTTTGCTTTTGTGTATTGCTTTTAATAGGCAACGATGCCATTACCAAGCTTTGGTATGTATCTGTCTTAATTTTAATTCCCTGAGAAATATAGCCATCCTTGCTTAAAAGGAGCGAATCATATATATTGGAGGAAGGAATGCCAAATCCGCCTTTAATACCACTATAATAAACCGATCGTGTAGAAGGCAGATAAATCTTTACATTCTGTAAAGGTTCATTGCTTTGATTCTTTACATCGCCTTTAATATAATATTGCGCAAATACCTGCACAGAAAAGGCCAGCATAAAAATAGTTATCAATGATTTTTGCAAAAAAGTTTTATTTTGGTAATAATTTAATAAAACAAATTCTTGTAAAAGATAAAACAAATTGATCAATCTCTTTTATGTTTCTCCAAATTCAATAAAACTGATGAAATATTTTGTTCTTAAAGGGCCATATTTACATATTTATTTGATAATATATTGGAATTAGACCTGTTATTTCTCCACTAATTGATATATTTCTTCAATATTTCTTCCAAGGCCATCATAATCTAAACCATAACCCAGTACAAATTTATTGGGAATTGTGAAACCTAAGTAGTCAATTTTTATTGGATGCACCATTGCGTCAGGTTTATGCAAGAGAGACGCTATTTTCAAAGAGGCAGGATGTTGATGTTCCAATTGTGGTAAAAACTGCGATAAAGTTTTGCCGGTATCTACTATATCCTCTACAATTATTACGTCTCTGCCATACACCTCTGCATCCAGTCCAATTGCGGTAATTACTTTGCCTGTGGACTTAACACCCTTGTAGGAAGCAAGTTTTATAAAACAAATTTCCGATTCAACAGTTATTTTTTTAAAAAGATCGGCTGCAAAAATAAACGCACCGTTAAGAATCGCAATGAATAATGGTTTTTTGCCGGCATAATCCCTGTTAATTTCAGTTGCTACCCTCTCTACCTGTTCTCCTATTTCTTCAGAGGATAAATATGGAACAAATTCTTTGTCATGTACTTTTATGAGGGACATATATTACTTTGAAATGATGAGTTGCTGACCAACTTTTATATTATCGTCATTAAGGTGGTTCCATTCTTTAATTTGTGAAATGGTGACGCCATATTTTTTGGAAATAGAATACAATCCTTCTTTGGGTTGCACTTCATGTAGTTGAGTTTCCCCGAATCCTCTTTCTGTGATAACAGGTAGAATAGGTTTATTATTAATAGCAACCTCCGGCTGCTGTTTAAGGAATAGTTTTGTACCGGCAGCTACATTATCGTCGGCAGAAAGGTGATTATAAGAGCAAAGGTTTTGTAATAAAATGCCATTTTTTTGAGAAATATCATGCAAAGTTTCATCCGGTTCCGCTACGCAAAAATTCCTGTTTCCTTCTTTTTGTTTTTTCTCTAAAAATATAAACTGGTCCTTTTCCAAAAGGCCGTCTTTTTTCAGGTCATTTATTTCGAGTAAACGAGATAAATTGATATTATTTTCCGTAGCGATTGCAAGCAATGAGGTCCCTTTTGGTACAAATAATGCACGGGAACCGTTAACAGTAATTTTCGAAACTTCTGTATTAGAAGAAGCAGTTGATGCAGACAAATTTCCCGGGATAATATCAGGTGACTTTATTTCAGGATCATCTTTATATTTCGAAGCGTCAAAAACGGGAATTTCACCAGCACCTTCAAGGGTATATTGTTCTAAATTATACGTCTCAATATGTTTAATCAAAATTGCCGGATACGCAGGATTTGTAGCATAACCAGCCTTTTTTAATCCGTTAGCCCAGCCCTTATAATCAGTAGGATCAAGTTGGAAAAGAAAGGAATAGCGATCATTTCCCCTTAAAAAATTTGAATGGTCGCGGTAGGAATCTTCAGCATCTTTATAAACTCGAAAACATTCTCCAATCGAGTCATCATCGTGGCTTACACTTCCACCTGTCCAGCTACTTTTGCATTTAATACCAAAATGATTATTAGATTTTTGCAACAAAGCGCTGTTACCCCCTTCTGTTTCTAAAATTCCCTGGGCTAAAGTAATTGCTGCCGGCACGCCCATCCGTTTCATTTCACGAATTGCGAGATCTTTATACCTGGCTACATATTGAGCAGGCGTAATTTTCTGACTAAAACAATTCAGAAAACATCCGGTTGAAAAAAAGAAAATGATTACAATCTTATTCATCATTTAAGAATAAACATTTATTAATTATTATTCAGGAAAGATCATTTTTTCCTGATCATCATGAGACCGTCTCTAACAGTCAGGATCACACGCTGCACTCTTTCATCTTTTGCGATATGCTCGTTAAACGCCTGTATAGCTATTGCATTTTTACCTTTTATTTCTTCTTTCAACACTTCACCATGAAATAAAACATTATCCGCCAGTATTACACCACCTTTTCTCAAATGAGGCAAAGTTAATTCGTAATAATTGATATAATTACTCTTATCGGCATCAATAAAAATGAGATCCCAGGATTGATGCAACAGGGGTATAACGTCCAGCGCATTTCCTTCGTGTAAAAATATTCTGTTATTATGTGAAGATTTTGCAAAAAAGCTTTTAGAAAGTTTTGCATCCTCCGGCCGCAATTCAATAGTATGCAATTGTCCTTTTTCCTGAAGGCCTTTTGCAAGGCATAATGCGCTGTAACCAGTAAAAGTTCCCACTTCCAAAATTCTTTCAGGCATAATGATCTTGCTGATCATTTCAAGAAATTTACCCTGCAAAGGACCGCTTAGCATATTGGAATGCTCATGTTTTTCAAGAGTATATTTTTCTATTTCCTTCAATAACTCATCCGTTGGCTCAGAATATTGAGTTGCATAATTCAGTGCTTTGTTATTTACTATTTCATCCATGAGATCAATTTATTTCTGAAGATATTTTTCTTTTTGAAACGATCAGCAATCCTAAAAAGGTAAGCAAACCATTTACAATAATTAATTCTTCTGCAAACACATAACCATCAAATATAACCGTAGAATATTTATCGATAAAAAAAGTTGCCAGCGGTGCAAGAATACAAATAACGGGTGTTGCCTTATCCATTACTTTCCTTTTTTTTGCGTATAATGAAAACGCAAACAAACCAATCAATGGACCGTACGTAAATGTAGCTACTTTAAAAATCGCCGTTACCACCGAGGCATTATTCACCGCATTAAAAAGCAAAATTACCAATAATATTAAAATTGAAAAACCAATATGTACTAATATTCGTTTTCGCACCATTTGTTTTTCTGTTAATAATTTATTCTTATCAAAATTTAGAAAATCAATACAAAAAGAAGTGGTTAACGCAGTAAGTCCCGAATCGGTAGTAGCGAAGGTAGCAGCGGTAAGCCCAAGCATAAAAACCACTGCAGGCACTCCTTTAAAGTGATTCAATGCAATTTCAGGAAACAGGTAATCTGTTCTTGGCAATCCGGTGCTTGCATCTATAGGGATGGCAATGCCTTCCCTGGTTGCGTAAATATAAAGAAGCGCACCTACGCTTAAAAAAAACAAATTAATAATAACAAAGATGACAGTAAAGCTGAGCATATTTTTTTGTGCATCTTTCAGGTTTTTGCAGCTTAGGTTTTTTTGCATCAGGTCCTGGTCAAGTCCAAACATACCAATGGTTACAAAAATGCCGCCTATAAATTGTTTGGTAAAATGGAATTTATTAGAAACAAAATTATCGGTAAAAAATATTTTGGAATAACTGCTGTTCTTAATAGAGTCAAAAGCTTCAGTAATATTCATATTTAAACTACTGCAGATGAAATAAATAGAAAGGAAAACGGATGAAACCAGGAAAACCGTTTGAAGCGTATCCGTTATAATAATCGTCTTTAATCCACCTTTAAAAGTATAACCCCAGATAAGCAACAAACAAATAACAATAGTTAACCAGAATGGCACGCCCATTTCATCAAAAATAAAACGCTGTAACACAATGGCGACAAGGTATAAACGAAATGCTGAACCAATAGTCCTGGAGGCCAAAAAAATTGCAGCAGCGGTTTTGTGACTCACTTTGCCAAGGGTTCGCTCTATCACTTCATAAATAGAAATGAGGTGCATTCTATAATAAAGTGGAAGCAATATTCCGGCTACAATAAAATAACCTACAGCATTGCCCAATACAAATTGAAAATACCGGAATTGCGATCCTGCTGCATTGCCTACTTCGCCAGGAACAGAAATAAAAGTAACACCGCTCAACGCAGTCCCAATCATTCCAAAAGCAACCAGGTACCACTTTGAGGAGCGGTTGGCTATAAAAAAAGTGGCATTGTCTGAAGATTTTTTTGAGGTAAAATAAGAGACCACAATAAGCATTAAAAAATACCCGATAATAAAAGAAAGTAATACAGCAGGAGTCATAAATTGATATTATATCTGTAAAAAGAAAAATTGGATTTGTCTGTTTTAAATTTGAATTTTATTCCAAGATAAATAATAAAATGACAATTACATCTTTAGCAGTTTTTTGCGGTTCTAAAACCGGGAACGATCCGTTATATTGTGAACACGCAAGACAATTGGGTTTTCTTCTTGCTAAAAAAAATATTACTCTTATTTATGGCGGCGGAAATAAAGGTATGATGGGAGCTGTAGCCAACGCAGTTTTGGAAAAAAAAGGCAAAGTAAAAGGCATTATGCCAAAAATATTATGTACCGTAGAACACCAACATACAGGACTCACAGAAATGATTGAAGTGGAAGATATGCATACACGAAAACGCATGCTATATGAAAAATGCGATGCTGCATTGATACTTCCGGGAGGCTATGGTACGATGGACGAATTTTTTGAGATGCTTACCTGGAATCAATTAAATATCCATGATAAAAAAATTTTCATTTTAAATACATCCGGTTTCTATGATAGCCTGATCTTATTTCTACAAAAAATGGAAGACGAAAATTTTTTGTACTCTAAAATAGTTGATAAATTAATAATCGTTTCCTCACCTGAAGAATTGGTTTTTGAATAATTCAAGAGATTTGTAAATCCTTAATTTTTTGGAAAGAATTCCTCACTTATCTATTTATTTTTTACCGAATAAATACCGTTGGCCTGTGTAGTGCAGGTAATGGTAAGTTCATTGATACATACATCACGCGGAAGTGAAGCGCAATAAAATATCGTATCCGCAACATCTTCTGAAGCTAATGGAGTATATCCTTCATAAGTTTTGGCTGCCACTTCTTTGTCTCCTTTATATCTTACAATAGAAAATTCCGTTTCAACCGCGCCTGGTTTTATAATGGTCACTTTTATATGATGAGACAGCAAATCAATTCTCATTGACCGGCTGATGGCCTCTACAGCGGTTTTTGTAGTGCAATAAATATTTCCTCTTTCATACATTGCATCGCCGGCGATGGAACCGAGATTAATAATATGCCCGCTGTTTCTAAGTATCATTGAGGGCAATACCGCTTTGCTTACATAAAGCAGCCCTTTTATATTTGTGTCTATCATGGTTTCCCAATCAGTGATATTTGCTTCATCAAAAAAATCGCGGCCAAGCGCTAATCCTGCATTGTTGATGAGAATGTCTATTGATTGCCATTCTTTTGGAAATGAATTAATTATGTTGACCGTTTCTTCTTTATTCCGAACATCAAACGGTGCACACAAAACTCTAACTCCGTATTTTGTTTCAAGTGATCTTTTCAACTCTTCCAGCCTTTCTTTTCTTCGTCCATTTATGATCAGATTATCACCATTTGATGCAAATTTTTCGGCGCTTGCTTTTCCTATTCCTGAAGTAGATCCTGTAATAAAAATAATACGACTCATGAAATTGTGTTTATAAAAGTCAAATGAAAAAAAATTAGATCCCACGAAAGCAAACTCTAAAAAAATGCAGTCGCTAAAAAAACTAAATCCATCAAAATTAATTATTATTAAATATTAATTGTTTCAAAAAAATTATTACATATAAAATTAATTTTCCTTTCAATTCAGATTGATTGGCCGATTGGTATATACTACATCACTTTACTTACCTATCTTCTTATTTAATATTTATCATTTCTTTTTCCTTGCTACTTTTGCCACATTCTCCTTCAACCTAAAATAAATTTAATAATAATGCCTTCAGAAAAAAAACAACTTACAGGATTTGGATCTACAGCCATTCATAACGGACACAAAACAGAGGGAAATTATGCGCATTTAACCCCAATATACGCAACCAGCACTTATGTTTTTGATACAGCAGAACAAGGAATGCGCAGGTTTAGCGGTAAAGAAGATGGTTATATTTACGGTAGATGGGGAAATCCCAGCATGACCGAACCGGAAGAAAAAATTGCTGCATTAGAAAGTTTTGGCATTACTGAAAATGGGCGTCAGCTACAATTAAAATCCATTTTGCATTCCAGCGGCATGGCGGCTATCAGTTGTTTAATGATGGGAACTTTAAAAGCCGGCGATAAGATCCTGTCTCATTTTTCCTTGTATGGAGGTACACAGGAATTGATGTTTAAAGTGCTGCCTGAATTGGGAATAGAAGCAATAATTGCCGACTTGAGAGATCTGAATAAAGCTGAAGAGATATTAAAAAATGATCCAAAAATAAAAATGCTCTATTTGGAAACGCCCGCCAATCCTACCATTCAATGCGTGGATATAGAAGCGCTCACCAAACTCGGCAAACAACACCACCAGATGGTAGCTGTTGACAATACTTTTGCTACTCCCTATCTGCAACAACCTTTTAAATACGGTGTAGATTATGTAATCCATTCTACTACTAAGTTTTTAAATGGTCATGGCACCGCAATCGGCGGAGTATTAGTAGGAAAAGACATTGAATTTATGAAAGGACGGATGGAAAAAGTACATCGCTTATTAGGAGGCAACAGTAATTCCTTCGACGCATTTTTACTTACCCAGGGAATGAAAACATTGGAATTAAGAATGGAACGCCATTGCGCCAATGCCATGAAAGTAGCTTCGTTTTTAGAACACCATCCTGCAATAAATAAAGTAAACTATTTAGGATTAACTTCTCATCCTGATCATGCAACAGCGCTAAAGCAAATGAAACATCCGGGCGCCATGCTTAGTTTTGAAATGAAAGGTGGATTGGAAGCCGGCAAGAAATTGATTGATAAATTACAAATGTGCGTGAGAGCGGTTTCTCTTGGTACATGTGACACACTTTTATCGCATCCTGCATCTATGACTCACTATGGAGTGCCCAAAGAAAAAAGGGAGCAATATGGAATTACCGATGGATTGATAAGAATGAGCGTAGGAATAGAGAATGTGGAAGACATTTTAAATGACCTGGAACAAGCGGCCGCCAATTGAAAATTGACAGTAACAATTTATAAATAGAAAAATCAAACAATGGAAATTAAAATAAGACTTGCTAAAAAAGAAGATTGCCATTCAATGCTGCAACTCATTCAGGAGCTGGCAGTTTATGAAAAGTCACCGGATGCAGTTACTGTTGACTTTGATCACTTTGTAGAAAGTGGTTTTGGTGAAAACCCCGTTTGGCATGCATTTGTAGCAGAAGTAAATAATAATGTTGTGGGATTTGCGCTGTATTATATCCGCTATTCTACCTGGAAAGGCCAACGCATGTATCTCGAAGATATTCTGGTTACTGATAAATGGCGGGGCAAAGGAATTGGTAAATTATTATTCGATCAATTAATAAAAAAAGCTCAGGAAAAAAAATTTCACGGAATGGTATGGCAGGTATTGGAGTGGAATAAACCGGCCATCAATTTTTATAAAAAATATGAAAACGTAACCTTTGATAATGAGTGGGTGAATTGTAGTTTGGAAATAAAAAATGAGGATAAGAAGGTGTGAACCTCTCTTCCCTTGTATACCTCCTAACTACTAAACTTTACCAAAATTTGACCAATAAACTCATAAACGAATTAACTTAAGAAAATATGAAGAATAAAATATCAATGGGTAATGATGGTAAACTAAATGTACCCGACCAACCGACAATTCCATTTATAGAAGGAGACGGCATAGGCCCGGATATATGGAAAGCGAGTGTAAGGGTGTTTGACGCGGCTGTCAAAAAAGCTTATGGAGGAAAAAGAAAGATTGAGTGGATGGAAGTACTTGCAGGCGGCAAAGCTTTCGAACAAACCGGCGAATGGATGCCGCAGGCAACTATGGATGCATTCAGAGAATTTTTGTTAGCCATAAAAGGACCGCTTACCACTCCCGTAGGTGGTGGCATACGCAGCCTGAACGTGGCTTTGCGCCAGGACCTGGATTTATATGTCTGTCTCCGCCCTATAAAATATTTTGAGGGAGTGCCCTCTCCTATGTGGCAACCGGAAAAAGTAAACATGGTTATTTTCAGGGAAAATACAGAAGATATTTATGCCGGAATTGAATACATGACCGGTACGCCGGAGGCGAAGAAATTATTAGCATTTCTGCAAAATGAACTTAAAGTAAAAAATATTCGCTTTCCCGATACCACTTCCTTTGGTATAAAACCAGTGAGTAAAGAAGGCTCTGAGAGATTGATACGCGCAGCTATTGAATACGCCATCGCCAATAAAAAACCTTCTGTGACTATTGTACACAAAGGCAACATCATGAAATTTACAGAAGGCGCTTTTAAGAACTGGGGATATGAACTGGCCGTTCGTGAATTTAGTGGCAATGTATATACCTGGAACCAATGGGAAGCTACTAAAAAAGAAAGCGGCGAAGCAGTTGCAAATGAAGAAATGCGTATAGCCGGTATTGGTGGAAAAGTGATCATTAAAGATGCCATAGCCGACAACTTTTTGCAGCAAGCTTTACTTGCTCCACAGGATTACTCAGTAATTGCTACGTTAAATTTGAATGGAGATTATATCAGCGATGCATTGGCTGCCCAGGTCGGAGGAATTGGAATAGCCCCCGGAGCTAATATTAATTTTTTAACCGGCCATGCAGTATTTGAAGCAACTCATGGTACCGCACCGCGTTTCGCAAATACCAATACAATGAATCCTTCCTCTGTAATCCTGAGTGGTGTGATGATGTTGGAATATATGAGATGGAGAGATGCCGCTGATATGATAACTAATGCGGTTGGAAAAACCATCAGAAACAAAACGGTAACCATAGATTTTTATAACCTGATGAAGGCCGCTACATTACTGAAAACGAGTGAATTTGGAGATGAGGTTATCAAGAACATGTAGGAAAGTCAATTAATAGTTTTTTTAACAAAGAACAAATTCTTTTCTTTTACCTGATACCTGACGCCTGATTCCTTGTGTATGGATTTGAGTATCTTTGTGTATAAGATTTTCATTCATGACAACAAATATTGAAATAGACGGTCATTTAATGAAAGAAGCACTAAAGTGGTCAGGCTTAAAAAGCAAGAGGGAAATTATAATGAAGCTCTTACCGAATATGTCAAATACCAAAAACGGCTTCATTTGGCGGCATTACAAGGTAAGGTAAAGTGGGTTGGTAATTTAGATAAAATGAGAACTTATGGTAAACAAAATAAAAAATCATGAGAACAAATATTGATATAGATGATAAACTCCTGGAAGACGCAATTAAATGGACAGGATTTAAAAGCAAAAAGGAAACCGTTAATCATGCATTAGAGGAGTTAATCAAATTAGAAAAAAGAAAAAAACTTCTATCATTAAGAGGAAAAGTAAAATGGGAAGGGAACTTAGTCGAAATGCGAACTTATGATAGATGAGAATATTACTCTAATTAAAATTCTAATTCTAAAATTAAAAATATTATGCGGACAAATATTGATATAGATGATAAATTAATGGAGGAAGCATTAAAATGGTCTGGCTTAAAAAGCAAAAAAGATATAGTTCATGAGGCATTGGTTGAATTAATTAAATTTAAAAAGAGACAAGCGATGAAAAACTTACAAGGAAAGGTGGAATGGATCGGAGATCTAGATAAAATGAGAACTTATGATAAGTGGGACAATCATTGATACAAGTATATGGGTCAGTTATTTTAATTCTGTAAAAGATGAAAAAAGCGAATTAGTTAACCAGTTAATTGATTTGGATGAGGTAATTGTCTTGCCGGTTATTTTACAGGAAACACTGCAAGGTATAAAAGGAGATAAAATTTTTGATCTTACTAAAGAATTAATGCTTTCATATAAGCTGCTTGATGTTGAACAATTTTCTTCTGCAATAAAATCTGCTGAGCTATATAGATTTTTAAGGCAAAAAGGAATTACAATCAGAAAGCCAAACGATTGACTTATTGCCTCAATATGCATTGATAATAATATTCCGATTTTCCACAATGACAAAGATTTTGATGATATTGCAAAATATACCACACTAAAAATTTATAAAACAGACAAATGACAAAAATTAAGGTAGTTAATCCGGTAGTAGAAATTGATGGAGATGAAATGACAAGAGTTATCTGGAAATATATAAAAGAAAAATTGATACTTCCATACGTGGATATTGACTTAAAATATTTTGACCTCAGTATTCAGCACCGCGATGCTACCGATGACCAGGTTACTATAGATGCTGCAAACGAAATA
>JBDTEK010000153.1:0-4313 GCA_039922575.1 Ginsengibacter sp. | reverse complement strand
GTGTTGGCGGTAAAAAGAAGAGAAAATAAAAGTGCGAGTTTTAATGCCGCCATATTCTTTTTGACCAACCAAAAAATAAAGGAAATAAAAATCAGGTACAATAATAAAGTAGCCCAAACGGATATAAATACATTTTCCCATAGTGCAAAAGGAAATTGATTGATCAGCAAAATTGAATGATTCATCAGCCACAAAAAAGCAGTAGTTGCCTTTCCAAAATAAAATGCCAAAATCGTAATGGGTGATAATGCGATCAAACCAATACAACCCCACAAGGCAACCGTAGCTAAAGGAATGGCAATTAAATTAGCAACTAAAAATAGCAAAGGCAATTGGTGGAAATAATAAAAGCAGGCGGGAATTGTAAATATTTGAGCTGCGATAGAAACGGATGCCATTTGCCATGTATAATCGAGGATTTTATTTTTAAAATATAACCAATTGTAAATGGGCTTTTGTAAAACAACAATGCCCAACACAGCGAGGTAAGAAAGTTGAAAACCAACATTCCAGAAAAGATATGGATCGAAGCATAAAAGTACAAATGCTGATACGCAAAGCGAATTGTAAATAGAAGACTTTTGTTCAAATACCGAGCCTACTGATATAAAGCTAAACATGACTGCAGCACGCATTACAGAAGGTGGTGCTCCGGTAAGAAAGGCGAAAGCCCACAAACAAAAAAGTATAATAACTGTACGGGGAATTTTAGCATTTTTTAAGTAAGGAATTTTTAGAGCAATCCAATATAGCAGGCCATATATAAGCGCCAGGTGCAAACCGGAAATTGCGATCAGATGCACCACCCCGGCATTGCTGTAGGCTTGTACCAGGTCTTTATCCAGATCTACTCTGTATCCAATCAGAAGTGCTTTTGCGAGGGCGGATTCGTTTTCCCCGGTGATATATTTATCAATCGTTTTGATCACAAAATCCCGAGTAGTGAAAAGAGCGCTTTTAACCGGAATGGTATTGTTTCCTTTTAGTAATCTCCAGTCATTTTTCTTTAAATATACCTGGTGATAAATTTGTTGAAAAGCCAGGTATTGGGCATAATTGAAACCGCCGGGATTTCCAGAATTTTTTATTGGCTGCAATGCCTTTCTTAAAATGATCCGGTCACCATATTTTAATTTTGCAGAGAGCGGATCTTTTGAAAAATAAACCAAAACATCTCCCTTAGAAACTCTTGGAGAGTCGTTGATAACTATGCTTTCGACCTTTACAAGCGCTTTATAAGATTTGGCCTTTTCCACCGGAGGTTCATTGATGGTAACGATCAAAAAGCTATTTCCCTTATCAATATTGCCATACCAGGTTTCGTTATTTCTAACATCCTTTTGCCAGGTTAAAAAGGAACCCATACATACCAGGAATAATGAAATGATGATTCCTCTGAGTGCAGCAAATTTGAATCTAAATGCTTCTGGCAACCAACCGAAAAGAATGAATGAAATAGAGAATGAAATGGCGCCGGCTATGATGTAATCCGTTTTTAATCTACAAAAGAATTGAAGTAAAATACCTGTAATCAAAGGTAGAATCAATCTTATAAATGGTGCTTTTTTCCAGATATGAATATGATATGCTTTTGACATTTTATCAGATTATAGGCATCAATAAATGAATTACAATTATATTTGGGCATCTGATTTCGGGAAAAATAATCAGATATTTGAAGATAATATTTAAAAATGGATGATACACGATTTGTATTTAAATGAAAAAATATTACCTTTTGAAATCATTCCTATTTGAATTAAAGAGCCATTTTTTATCAGTGTAATTTTTTGAAACATTATCCATGCAATTTGAAAAAGCTCATTCTTTTCTAATTGATAAATTAGAAAAAGGGTTGCCGGAATATCTACATTATCACAACGTGGAGCACACGCAGCGTGTGTTGGCCTCAACTATATTATTAGCGCAAGCTGAGAATATTTCTGAAGAAGATTTAATTATTTTGAAAACTGCTGCACTGTTTCATGATGCTGGGTTTTTAGAGACCTACACGGGCCACGAGGAAATTTCGTGCGAAATGGCGAGGAAATGGTTACCCCGATTCGAATATAATAATGAACAAATAGAGAAAATATGCAAGTTGATTTTAGTGACCAAGATGCCACAATCCGCGTCAAGCAAGCTGGAAGAAATTATTTGTGATGCTGATTTATTTTACCTTGGCACCAATCAATATATCGCTATCTCAAACAGCCTTTATAAAGAATTGCATGAAGCCGCGTTTATTAAAAACCGGAGTGAATGGAATGAGCAACAGTTAAAGTTTTTACAGGCACAACGGTATTTTACAAAGTCCGCACAAAAAAGGCTTTCTAAAGGCTTGCAAAGTAATTTGCAAAAAATAAAGCCCAGGGAAAGGCCAGGAAACGAAAACCTTAAATTCAAAACTTTTGCTTATGCAGGGGATTTCTTTCTAATTTTAATGGGAGTCATTATAGCTGCCTTTGCATTGAATAGCTTTCTGGTGCCTAATGGTTTTTTTGATGGGGGAATTACGGGTATTTCGCTGTTAATTCATGAGATATATGATTTAAATCTGGCGTATGTGATTGTAATTGCCAATCTTCCATTTATCGTTATGTGTGTTTATGCTATTAATTGGGAATATGCTATTAAAACTTGCTTGTGTATTTTATTGCTGGGTTTCTTTGTATTGTATGTCCCCTATCCTATTATTACCTCAGATAAATTGCTTGTATCTATTTTTGGCGGATTCTTTTTAGGCACTGGTATCGGGCTCACAATGAGAGCTGGCGGTGCAATAGACGGGATTGAAGTTCTTGCTTTATACACCTGGCGACGTACCAGTTTTACAATAAGTGAAATTATTATGGCAATAAATATTGTCATTTTTTCCATCGCTGCATTTCGTTTCGGTATTGAAATTGCGCTTTATTCAATGTTAACCTATTTTACAGCCACCAGAACCATTGATTATGTTGTAGAAGGTATTGAAGCCTACATAGGCGTTACCATTATTTCTTCGAAGAGTGAGATTGTGAAAGACCGGCTTGTAAATGAGATGGGAAGGGGCATAACGGTTTACAAAGGAGAGAGGGGTTTTCTGCCCGGGAAATTTGAATTGCATGCGGATTGTGATATTATTTTTACAGTGATTACCAGGTTGGAAATTAGAAAATTAAAAAACCTGATAAGTGAAATAGACCCTAATTCTTTTGTTTTTGCAAGTACGATTAAAGAGGCTTCCGGTGGAATTATTAAAAGGAGGCACGTTCACTAATCAGTTTTAGATTTAATTTGAATATTGTAAAACAAGATCGTATTATACTGCACAAGGGGCGAAAGAGTGAAATATTTAGCTTTAAAAAACTCATTAATTTATTCCTTACACAGTACCAAACCTTATTAGAACGGACAATTCATTATTACAGCCGACCTTATTATGTTGTTTTATGAATACAAGGATCTTCCATCCTTTTTAATAAGATGAGTTAATGCAATGAGGTCGTTTTTTTTTAGGTAAGTTTTTCTGAAAAGATTAAAAGCAACAATTGCTTTAGATTTTTAAATAGGCAAAACACTGAACTTGGGAAAACTCACTAATTTAACTCTTGCAGAATATAAACAAAGACAGAAATGTGGATCTGAAATCTGAAGTCTTCTTGACTTCCGCACTTTTTAAAATCGTCGACTGAAAGTATTGATTTTATTGAGATGAGTTTTTAAAATGGGTGTTGCAAGAAGGCGAAAAGAGAAAAAATCATACTATTCTTTTTTAAATTAGTTGAATAATTTTTTAATATTAGGAGGTGTTTCCCGACTTTATAGACTTTTTCCAACTTCTTTTTATCTTTCTTTTTTTCTTGAAAAAAAAAGAAACAAAAAATTCAAGGAAAACCCGATCGCTCTCCCGAAAAATTTCGGGATTTTTCCATGCCAGCTCACGGCAAAAGCCCTTAGCAGTAATTTGCTCTCAATTTAACCATCTTTTGGAGGCCAGGTGTTGCAACGCTGAAAACAGGAAAGACAGAAATGTGAATCTGAAATCTGAAGTCCTTTATTCCTTTAGTCTCTGAATTTTTTTCCTATCTCCCACAATCCATACTATATCGCCCCATTCAAACATGGTGGTGGAATCGGGATTTAATATTCTTTCTTTATTTCTTTCAATGCCAACAACAAGACCATTGGTGCGTTCGCGAATTTGAGATGCGCGTATCGTGTTCCCCTTAAGTTTGTTATGTTCATCTACCACTATTTTTTGCAAAATAATATCAGCAATATTATGGTCTGTAGCATCAATACTTTCGGATGCGTCAAATACAGGTTTA
>JBDTEK010000152.1:0-13257 GCA_039922575.1 Ginsengibacter sp. | reverse complement strand
TATAAATATGTTCCCAAAAAATTGTTAGACCGGCCTAAAACCGGCTTTGGAATCCCCGTTTATAGCTGGTTACAAAATGATTTGAAAGAATACGTTTATTATTATATCAGCGAGGAACAATTAAGCAAGCACAATTTTATCAATATTAAAGAAGCTTTGCGCATGCGCGCAGATTTTATGGCCGGTAAAAAAGGCTACGAAGTAAAAATATGGCTAATTATCATGTTTCAGATGTGGTGGAATAAGTGGATGTAATACCATCTTGATTGACAAATATTTAAGCGAAAGTCTCATTATAAATCCTGGCAGATATTTCCTAAGCGGAATTTTTAGATAAAATTCTCTGGTAGGAACAGGTCGCAACCCGTTCACTAATTCAGTTTGGCTATGTACATTAACGATGACTTTTAATCAATCCGTTTTTACACTTATCATACGTCAGCCTTTACAGTATATTTTATTTCCAATTCCTTTGGCTTTACTTTTTTATCAAATAAAAGAATGAATAAAAACGAAATGAAAAAAGGAAGAAACGGAATCTTATAGCGCACTAAAGTACCAAAATTGAAAGAGATAAAACCAACGATAGGAGCGAGTATTAAGGTGAACATAATCATGAACAGGAGAATAGGATATTTCTTGCTATAACTAAACCCTTTTAAGATTCCTCCTTTAAACAGAACGACGATTGTAAGAATAAAAGTGGCAAAGCTTTCCATAAAACTCATCAGCATCAGAGGATTAGTACATTCCCATAAATAAGGCCGGAATAAAGTAACATTCAACGACAGTAGGAAACTTTTAACAAAGCCTGCTACACTTAAATTAAGTGTAGGCAAAGTGTAGCCCGACCCGCCTGAACTTTCATTTACCGACGTCATGAATTCCTGTAGTTGTTCTCCTTTATCCAGGTTTGCTAAAAAATTTTGCTGTAAGGAACTTATAAAGAAAATAGCGCCTGCAAAAAAAACAAAAAGTATAAATAATTTAATAACTATTCTTCCTAAAAAACTTTTGATGTTCAACATAAACGAGTGGAATATCCATAAAAAAGCCGCAATTAAAAATGTATAGAATATATAATCCTTTATGCTCAGCAATGCCATAGATCCAATTAAAAAATAAATTAAATTCCTGATCCTTTTTTTTGAATGTAATATATTATCTAACGAATAAAAACATAAGCCTACAGCAAACATACATGGCGGCTCTTTACTTATTCCGCTGCTCCAGATTACTACAGATGGGATAAACAAACACGCTATGGCAGTGTATTTATATAAGTGAGGAAAATATTTATTGATCGTAATATAGATGAGCCATGTTCCCCAAAATGAAAGTAACCCAAAAACGAGTGCAATGGGAAGATAGCTGCCAAAACAAAACAATGCGGCAAAACCGGCTATTTTAACTACTGCAGAGAGCGATGACGCAAATCCAGTAAAGGCACTATAAGGTGCCCAATCTTTAGCGATGTCTGAAAAATTATCGCGGCTTACAAAAATAAGCTCAAAAGCTATTTTTGGGTTTTTAATAAATGCCTGCCACGTTTCGTGTGCTCCTGTAAAATATCCGAAAATATCGCCATAGCCATAAAAATATTGAAAAATGAATGCGAAAAAAATACATGCGAAAACATGAATAAAAAATGCGGGAAGAATATATACACGCAAGGGCGAATCAGAATAATATTTATTTTTTAGCTTTTTTATTAATAAAAAAAATATAAAAATATAAACAGGGGTAAGGTAAAGATCAGAAATGCTTAAAATATAAGGCAACTGTGAAGGAATAGGCATCTTTACTGACTGATTATTATTTATAGCCGCAAAATAAAACTTAAAAAATGATCTTTTGGAATTACATTTTTTAGATAGCTAAAAACTAAAACCTTTTCTTTGCACTTAGGGCAATTGAGCTTTCAAAACAGTAAATGAAAAAAAAAGTTTTTATTTTAATAAATACATTGGGAACAGGAGGAGCGGAAAGAGTGGTTTCTCTTTTAATACATAACTGGAAAAACAGGTACGATATTACCCTGGTGCTGCTGATTGACATTATCGAGTACGATTTGCCAAAAAATATTCCCATTATTTGCCTGAAGCAACCATTTATTGAAAATGGTTTTCTTACTACATTAAAGCTCCCTTTCCTTACCTGGCAATACAGAAATTTATGTAAAAAACATAACGCAGACATAAGCCTTTCGTTTTTAAAAAGGCCCAATTATATGAACTGCCTGAGTAAGTTGATAGGTAATAAGGCTAAAATAATTATAAGTGAACGAAGTTATTATTCAGAATTAATAAAAACCCTTCCCCCACTGCAAAGAAAATTATCTGTATTCCTTACTAGGAAGCTGTATCCACATGCCGATAGAATTGTTACGAATTCCCTCATCATGAAAAAAGATCTGGAAGAAAATTTTAATATCCGTTCCGCTTACTCTGTAATTCCCAATCCCATGAACCTTGAGTTTATTGAGCGTTCGAGCAAAGAAGTGAGCGATATTCCAGTTAACGCATCTTTTAATTTTATCAATGTCGGTGCTTTTAGGAAAGAAAAGAACCATAAAAATCTTATTGAAGCTTTTTATAAAATAAAACATTTGAATGTAAAATTGTACTTACTTGGGCACCGGTTTTTGAGAGACGAGCTAAAAGCTTTGGTGAAAACACTGCATTTAGAATCGCAGATTATTTTTTTAGATTTTGACACCAATCCTTTCAAATATCTTTCCAAATGCGATTGTTTTGTTTTGCCGTCCGATTTTGAAGGATTTCCTAATGCTTTGGTAGAAGCGATGGCATGTGGGCTTCCGGTTATTTCTACTGATTGCTTGTCAGGGCCACGTGAAATTCTGGATCCGGATACAGATCCGGGAGTAAATGTTACTGATAAAATTGAAATTGCTGAATACGGGATTTTGGTGCCAGTGAAAAATCCGCAATTGCTGGCAGATGCAATGGAATTAATGGTAAAAGACAAAGAACTTCAGAATCGGCTACACCAAAAGTCTGTAGAAAGAGCGCAGGATTTTGAATCCGGTAAAATTATTGAGCAATATACAGGAGTGGTAGAATCTACGTAAGCGTTTGGTGTTTATTTTACCTGTTAATATTTTTTCTTCACAATTTTGAGAGGAAAAATACGTTGTGAGATAGTAATAATCCGAAAATTTATAAAAAATGAGAAGCCAATTACTTGTCGGGTCTTCTGAATTAAATGTAGAAAGCCATCAACAGCCAAAGATTATCAGTTTCCCTAAAATTGGTAAAACCATGGAAGGGTATATTTCTGTAGCAGAAAATGAGAATTTACCCTTTGAGGTAAAACGTATTTATTGGACGTATTTTACTCCGGAAAGTATCAATCGGGGTGGGCACGCCCATCATTATCTTGAACAAATACTGGTAGCTGTTGCCGGTAAAATAATTGTGACTACACAAATGCCCGGCGAAGAAGAGCAAAGGTTTATTTTAGAAACCGCCAACCAGGGAATATTTCTCCCAACCTATTGCTGGCATAGAATGCAATACAGTCATAATGCAGTTCAAATGTGCATAGCTAATATGGCATACGAAGAAAGTGATTACATTCGGGATTATGCAGATTTTAAAAAATTGGCTCCGGTTATACAATAAAATTAAGTTTATCCAATGCCCTCTTTAGTTGATTACGATCTTAATTTTTTAGAAAAGTCCTGGAATTGGTTAAATGACCCTGAAGTAAAAGCATTGACATTAACTCCGGATTTTACAAGAGACGAGCAGTATATTTTTTTCAAAAGTATTTCTGAAAGAAAAAACTATTGGATAAAAGGAATTGTCGAAAACGATATTCCTATTGGCGCAATGGGATTAAAGAATATTAATACAAAAGAAAAAATCGCAGAATACTGGGGGTTTATTGGAGACAAAGAATTTTGGGGAAAAGGCATTGGAAAATTCATGATTAGCCAGGCTTTTTTACAGGCGAAAAAATTGAATCTGGACAACCTTTATTTAAAGGTTGGTTCAAATAATAACCGGGCAAAGAAACTTTATCTTAATTTAGGTTTTACACTTTCCCATAAAGGCGAAATTGAACAATATGTAATTACATTATGAAAGCTATAAAATTTGAAAAAAATAAAAGTGAGCTTTGGGATCAATTTATAGCAAAATCAAAAAATGGATTATTCTTATTCAACCGGCAATACATAGATTATCATCAGGACAGGTTTAAGGATCACTCATTGATGATTTACAAAAATGAAAAGCTAATTGCACTGTTTCCGGCTAATGAGAAAGATGAGGTAATACACTCTCATGAGGGCCTTACTTTTGGAGGTTTGATTATGCCTTTTAATCTTAGCGCTCAGCATGCTTTATTAATTTTTACTGCAATAATTGATTATTATAAAAATCTTGGTTTTAGAGAGATAAGGTACAAAGCGATCTCTTTTATATTTCATAAATATCCTGCTCAGGAAGATTTATATGCTCTTTTTAGGTTGGATGCCATCTTATACAGAAGAGATATTTCATCGGTTATTTCTCTTTCCGATCCTATTCATTTTTCAGAATCAAAGAGGCAGGCGGTCCGGAAATGTGCAAAAGCCGGAATGGTAGTCATTGAAAATAATAACTTTGAAGATTATTGGCAACTATTAGAATCTGTGTTGTCAAAGTTCGAAACATCCCCGGTACATTCATTAGATGAAATCCATTCTTTGAAACAAAATTTTCCCGAAAAAATCCGCCTGTTTGAAGCCCGTCAAAGCAACGTTCTATTGGCAGGCGTAGTAGTTTACGATTATGGTAATTGTGTGCACACCCAGTATATGGCTAATTCGGCAGAAGGCAGAAAAACGGGCGCTTTAGATTTTATTAATGCAAAATTAATTTCTGATTTCAGCGACAGAAAATATTTCAGTTTTGGTATTTCTACAGAGCAGGAAGGGCGTTATTTAAATGAAGGCCTGATACAACAAAAAGAAATGATGGGTGGCCGCGCCGTTGTCAATGATTTTTATAAAATTAAAATTAAATGAAGATTCCCTATTTTTCTTTTGATGATTTGCATAAACCAATAAAACAGGAATTATTAAAAGCTTTTGAAGAAGTGCTGGATAGTAATTGGTTTATTTTGGGAGAAAAAGTAAAAACATTTGAACAAGAATTTGCGGAGTTTTGCGGGGTAAAAAATTGTGTTGGAGTTGCCAATGGATTAGATGCATTGATATTAATATTAGAAGGTTATAAGCAATCAGGCTTTATGAAAAATGGCGATGAAATATTGGTTCCTTCCAATACTTACATAGCCAGTATTCTTGCTATTTCAAGAGCAGGACTCACACCGGTTTTGGTAGAGCCTGATATCAATACTTATTTGATAGATGAGAATTTAATTGAACAAAAAATTACTTCAAAAACAAAAGCAATTTTGCCTGTTCATCTATATGGCAGGCTTTGCAATATGATTGCAATAAATAGTATTGCAAAGAAATACAATCTGAAAGTAATTGAAGATTGTGCCCAATCGCACGGAGCAAGTATTAATGGAATTAAATGCGGCAATCTCGGCGATGCAGCAGGGTTTAGCTTTTATCCCGGAAAAAATTTAGGCGCACTTGGTGACGGTGGTTCGGTAACTACCAATGACGAAGAATTGGCTCAAACGATTATTGCATTGCGCAATTATGGTTCACATAAAAAATATGAAAATATCTATCAGGGTATCAATAGCCGGCTCGATGAAGTACAGGCTGCTTTTTTATCAGTAAAATTAAAGAACCTTAATACTGACAATCAAAAAAGAAGAAAAATTGCTCAATACTATATTGATCATATTAATAGCGATTTAATAAGATTGCCTTACACCAAATTTACAAACGTTTTAGATTTAGAAGATCATGTATGGCATGTCTTTGCAATAAGGGTGGCAAAAAGAGAAAGATTTCAAAATTATTTATTACAGAATGGAATACAAACTGTAATTCATTATCCAATTCCACCGCACAAACAGCAGGCTTATGCAGAATGGAATAACGATAGTTACCCGGTTTCAGAAAAAATTCATGAGGAGATTATTTCTTTGCCCATTAGCCCTGTGATAAGCGATATTCAATCTAAGACAGTTGTTGACATTGTAAATACATATCAAAAGGAGTTCGGCTGAAAAAAAGTGAGGAGTATCATTTATTCAAAATGATAACTTTTAAGTTAACTTTGTACAATGAATAAGGAAAGAGAAATAATATTTCATAAACATTATTTCCAAATTTTTTATCTGGAACAACCTAAAAAAGTACAGGAGAAAATCGAATATGTTTTCCGTATCATAAAAACAGTTCAAAATGTTCCGAAAAAATTTCTTAACTACATGACAGGAACAGATGGACTGTTTGAAATTCGAATTGAATTTGAAAGCAATATCTACAGAATTTTCTGCTGTTTTGACAAAGTGAATTTAGTTGTACTCTTCAACGGATTTCAAAAGAAAGCTCAAAAAACTTCCAAGAAAGAAATTGATTTGGCGTTGAAACTTAAAAAAGAATATTTTAACTCAAAAAAAGTGTAAGATGAAAACAAGAGAAAAAATCAGAAATGCAAAAAACTTTGACGAATTATTAGACATTAAATATGGAAAAATCGGAACCCAAAAAAGAGATGAATTCGAAGAAAAAGCTCAATATTACGTCATTAGCGAAATGCTAAAAGACGCAAGGCGTGAAGCAAATATGACACAAGAACAATTGGCTGAAAAAGTTGGGACAAAAAAAAGCTACATTTCAAGGCTTGAAAATGGTAAATGCGATATTCAACTATCAACATTATACCGGATTTTCGAGGTTGGGCTTGGGAAAAAGGTAAATCTATTATTCGGCTAAGATTGCCAACAAAATCATTCAGCAACAGCAGCTTTGCAAAAGCCGGTTAAACATTTTTGCTTTTAATTTAGAAAGAACAGAAAAAAGTAATATGCCTGAATAGTGGTTGCATAAGAATCCATACTCGAAAAGGCCAACCTTTGCAACCTATAACGCTTACATTCCGGTCAGTTCTCGTTTAATAATAGGTTATGTAATGGCAAAAGTGATAAAAGATTTATGAACCTGATAAAGACTAGTTTTTATACATCAATTTCTACAGCTATCGGCTTCGTCAGCGGGTTTATTGTTACTAAAGTAGTTGCGATAAAGATTGGCCCTGAAGGAATGGCTTATGTAGGCCAGTTTCAAAACACCACGGCGATTTTAACGCTGCTGGCTACAGGCGCTATAACTACGGGCGTTATCAAATATCTTGCTGAACATCAAAATGATCCGGTTAAAAGAAGTCAAATTATTAATACTGCATTTCTCATTGTTTTTTTTAGTTCTCTGGTCATTTCCTTATTTGTAATGAGCGCCAGCGGTTACTTGTCTGAAGCCGCATTTAAAACGGCGGATTTCTGGATTGTCTATTTTTCATTTGGATTATTTACCCTTCTTATTTCTTTTAATGCAATGTTTTCAGCAATTTTAAACGGATTAAAGGAAATCAGAAAATTTACAATTATCAATATCTGTACATCCGTTACAGGCGTTATTCTTACAGTTATATTCGCATTTTCATTTGGAGTAATCGGAGTATTGGTATCCAGCATCGCAACAGGTATTGTCATTTTTTTTATCAACGTTTACATATTCAATAAATTGGGAATTAAATGGAAACCTGATTTTAAATCGTGGGATAAATCTGTATTAAAAATGCTCTCAGGATTTTCTCTTATGGCCATTGTAGGAGGAATATTGACTCCCACCATGCAGATAATGGTGAGGGATAAAATTATTATGGATTATTCGATTGCAGATGCAGGATACTGGCAGGCGGTAACAAGAATTTCAGACTATTATCTCGGATTCATCACCTCTGTTTTAGCAGTTTATTATATGCCCAGGCTTTCAGAAATAAAAAGTAAAAAAGAGATGAGAAATGAAATTATAAATGGCTATAAATTGGTATTACCAGTAGTTGGCATCATTGCATTGATAATATGGCTATCAAAAGACTTTATCATTCATATTTTATTTACACCGGAGTTTTTACCCATGAAGCCATTATTCACTTTTCAATTGCTTGGAGATTTTTTTAAAATAGGAAGCTGGCTATTGACTTATATAATGATAGCAAAAGCTTTGACCAAAACCTACATTATAACCGATATTATCTTTGCAATTTCTTATGTAGCATTGTCTTATTATTTTATTAACCAGTTTGGAATTATTGGAGCTACTTATTCGTTTTGTATTAATTATGCTGGGTATTGGATTTTGATGTGGATTTTGATGAGGAAGGAAATTGAATAGATCCACACCAAGGGCGGTGTCTCCACCCCATAATTGCGTGGGATGCGACATTTCAAAGTGCATTCTTCCACTAACTTTTACCGAAGTACCAATTAAAATGAAACACCTCTTTTTCTTTGCAGATGAGTGAGGTTTTATATAAGTCTGGCTTTCCTAAAATTAAAAAAAGTTATTCTTATATTATGCAGAGTATAAATCTTTGTATAAAATAGATTTTATAGCTTCTAAATGTTCTTCTGTAAGACCTATATAAGGACTTGTTTGAATCAAATTTCTCTTTAAGTAATCAGGAAGCTCATTTAAAGACTTATCATCATCAATAATGACAAAGCTTTCATCAGCATTGTTGACATTAAACCAATTAACAATCTCATCTTTACGGCTAAGGTTATTAAAATTGTCAGGAAGAGACTTTATTTTTTCAATATTAATACCTCTATTTTTAAAGATACCTTTCCATTCTTCAATGCTAAACTTTGACTTGTAGGACGTTGTAAGCACAACCGTAACTTCTTCGGAAATTAAACTCTGAAGTGCATGAGTTGCCCTACTACTAAACGCAGGAAACCCATCATTCAGGAATTCGGGGCTTTTCCAACCTTTTGCAGGAACCATAACACCATCTATGTCTAAGAAAAATAACATAATAAGCAAATTTACACCCTATTTCAGCAATTCAACGATTTTCCCGATTGCAATATTGTTATATTCGGCATCTTGTTCGTTTAACATTTTAATTTTAGCTACTGTATCCCAATCATCTTCTTCAAAAATGACTGATTTCCAAGGGACTACAGCAGTTGCAGATGTACTGCTCCCAGAAATTCGTTCAAGCGGAAAATTCGCTAAAAGGGAAGCTATATATCTATGATGACCATCACAAATCAGGTTGTCCTCAACTTTTATACCTGAAAACTTAATGTCGCCCAACATTTTTTTGTATATCCTGGTTATAATCGGCAAACACAATTTCGTATGTGTCGAACATAACTCCATCTTATTATTTATCAATTCCTGAATTATTTCTTTTGTAATTCTTTCCAATATATTTCAGTTTTTTAAGAAAGCAAAATACTGAATTTTAAACTTGAAATTAACCACATACAAGAATTTTTTGATGGTAGACAAAGCAATAATAAAAACCTTTATTGTTACTGAAATTATTTTTGCAACTTCTTATGTAGCTTTATCTTATTACTTTATGAACCCTTGTGGAATAATCAAGGCCATTTATTCGTTTTGTATTAATTATGGGTTGTATTGGATTTTGATGGGGATTTTAATGAAAAAATATATTGTTTAACCATTTAAATATGTTACGTTCAATTGAATTTTAAAAAAGTGGAGCCAAAACAATTTCCTTTAGTCAGTGTTATTTGTCTCAGTTACAATCATGCACAATTTGTAGAGAGAGCATTGCGTTCAGTGATAGGACAAACTTATTCCAATTTTGAAATCATTTTTATTGATAATAACTCCAAAGATGGCTCTTTTGACAAAGGAAAGTCAACTCTGGAATCATCAAACGCAAAATATTTTGCACATAAAATGGAAGAGAACGTAGGTATTTCAAGGGCCGTAAACTTTGCCATTAAAACATTCGCAAATGGAAAATATATTGCCCCGCTTGCATGTGACGATTTTTGGGATATGTATAATCTTGAGGAAAAGGTAGATTTTTTTGAATCAAATCCTGAGTTTGGAATGATATATGGAAACGGATATGTTTACATGAACGATACCAAAGAAATTTATATTTATTATAAAAAGCCTTCTATTTCAGGTTGGATTTTAAGAGAGCTTTTAGCTGCGCCTGCAATTAATCCGCAAGGTATTCTTTACAGGCATGAGGTAATAAAAAAAATAGGTTATTGGGATGAGAACGCAAAAGTGGAGGACCGGGAGTTGATTTACAGAATAGCAAGAGATTATCCGATTGGTTACGTTCATACACCTCTTACTTTTTATCGTATGCATAGTTCAAATATTAGTTCAAACATTGATTATATGAGAGAAGGAAACGAATATTTCTTCAAAAAATATGAAGAAGAATTTCCGAAAGAAATAAAAATTGCTAGAATGAAACAAGAACGGTTTTTTGCCAATGTAATGGCGACAAATTCTCCTACTTTTAAAACATTATTTAAATTAATTGGTAATTATAAGTTTAACTGGCTTTATACCAAACAAGTGATACGTTGTCTTCTTTTAATTGTAAAAAATAACATAACCCCTTTGAAAAGAAATGCTTAAAATCTTTGTGATTAATTTGAAGTCATCCATTGAAAGAAGAAAAACAATGGAACGACAGCTTCATAAGCTGGGGCTACCTTTTGAGTTTTTTGAAGCGGTAAATGGTGCTGCATTAAGCGAAGAAGAAATCGCCGGTTACTATGATATGGATTTCTATAATTCCCGGCCTGGATATTATAAGCGTGGTGCGATGGGTTGCATGTTATCGCATTATTTTCTTTATAAAAAAATAGTAGAAGAAAAGATCGAAGTTGCGCTCATTCTTGAAGATGATATGGTCTTAAGCAAAAACGTTTCAGACAAATTAATACAATTGTCAAAAAATGTTATAGACAATGAAGCAATTTTACTTTTCTACCAATCATATTTCCCCATAAATATCGCCAGGTCTTCAGCGATTCCCGTCACAGATCATTTTAATCTTTATCAACTAGTTTCATTGAAAGGAATACGATCGACAGCCGCGTATATTATCAATTTAAATACAGCTAAATCAATGTATGAAGGTTTAATGCCATTATCAACATTTGCTGATGACTGGAAAACTTTTTTTGACAAAAAACTCCTGAATGGTATAAGGATAGTTTACCCTTTTTTACTCGATAATACTTACCAGAATACTACTATTAATCCTAATGAAAAAGGAGGTAAATTGGTAAAAAAGTCACTTTCCTTTATGGAAAAAAATAAGATTTTTCCAATTTATAATTTATTGAGGTGGCGAAGAATGAGGAATACTGCAAAATCAAGAAGATGCTTTATTGTGAATGAACCTGTAATTGATTTCAGGGAAAATTAAACTTCAGAATGAACATAAAAAAAAACCTGGAAGAACTATTCAGATTTATACAGCGCTTTGGGCCTACAACTGGCGTGTATTTATATTTCAAAATTAAATTAGGAAGCCAGCAAAATATAAAAATACCCGGTATTAAATTTCCATTTTCATTAAGAAAAGGGACTACCGATTATGAAACTTTTTATTCTGTCATACTGCATAGGCAATATCGTTTCAACTATGCAATTATTCCTGAAACAATTATAGATGGAGGAGCTAACATTGGGCTAGCCAGCATTGAATTGAGGAATTTATTTCCGGATGCCAGGATCATTGCAATTGAACCAGACAGAGAAAATTTCGATCAATTAAATAGAAACATAAAGCCTTATAAAAATATTGATTCTGTCAGGGCCGGTTTATGGAATAAGAATGTGATTTTAAAAATCACTGATAAGTATAACTCTGGTAAATGGGCAATGATTACTGAAGAAGTTGATAAGGAAAACGATGAAACAATTAATGCGATCACCATTGATAAAATAATGCAAGATTATAAATTTGAAACGATAGACTTACTAAAACTTGATATTGAAACTGCAGAAAGGGAATTGTTCTCTTCCGGCTATTCCGAATGGTTACCAAAGGTGAAAATGATTATTATTGAATTGCATGATTCAATGGCTAAAGGAACCGCGCAGCCTTTTTTTAAAGCCATTAATGAAACTTTTAAGAGCTATAGTTTTTTTCAATCGGGAGAAAATAGTATTATTATAAATGAGGCACTGATAAATAAACAATCGTATTCTCTTTCAAAGAAATAAATGAAAAAAACCATTTTACATCTTATAGACAGTCTCGGAAGAGGTGGTTCAGAATTAATGCTCGTAAACCTATTAGGGGATTTGAGCAATATTTATGAGGTGATATTGGTAACATTAAATGAGAATTCTGATTTTTCTACCGGTCAGCTTATTTGTTATAAAAGATATTGTCTTAATTATCAATCACCAAAAGATTTGCCTTTTGCTGTATTAAAACTAAGAAAGATTATTAAGCGCCATAAACCTGCGCTTGTTCGTACGGATTTATATTGGAGCACTATCATCGGTAGATTGGCCTGCCCAAAGAAAATCCCATTTGTATTTGCTATACATAGCCCACTTGGTTCCGACGCTTTTTTGAAGAACCGGGCATCACTTTTTTTGGAGAAATGGACTTACAATAAACGTCAGGCTATTATTGGCGTTTCAAAATTCGTTTTGGACGATTATCGTAAATACATTGACATCAAAGGAAAGTATTTTGTTTTAAATAATTATGTAGATCAAAAATTTTTTGATCAGCATTATAATTTTCAGAAACAATTATCAGGTAAAATTAAATTAGTTGCGGTAGGAAATTTAAAAGAGGCAAAGAACTATGAGTTTCTTCTTAATGCCATTGGCACCATTAAAGATGAAGCAGATATTTCACTTGATATTATTGGTGAAGGCCCTTTAAAAGATAGGCTTATGAAAATTGTAAATAAGGGAAACTTGCCGGTAAATTTTTTAGGTAAAAAAGAAAATATTTACGAATTACTTCCGTCGTACACTGCTTTTATCATGTGCTCACACTACGAAGGATTTGGTAATTCGGCTGTTGAAGCAATGGCAGTCGGGCTACCGTTAATTTTGAATGATAAAAATATAATGAGAGAGATGTCAAAAGCAAACGCCCTGTTTTTTGAATCGGATAACTGTATTAGCCTGGGCAATTTGGTTACCAATTTAAAAAATAAGGAAGAAGAACTTTCAGCTTTATCTGAAAAAGGAAAATTCATAGCCAGGAAAAATTATACAAAGGAAAAATATGTAACCGGGCTACTAAGTATTTATGATGGCATTGC